>JBFLZB010000196.1 GCA_040756475.1 Thermodesulfobacteriota bacterium | reverse complement strand
GCGCGCCCCGACCGAGGCGCGGCGATCATGGCACAGACGGCCCGGCCGCCGGCGCCGGGTCCACGGCCCTGCGCCCCAGTGCCGAGACGATGTAGGTCTCCCCAACGACCGGGGAGTCGTTCCACCCTTCGAGGAACGCGATCGCGTTCACGGTGATCTCGAAGAACTGGAATTGAAAGAGATCGATGGGCCCGTCGTAGAGCGTGCCGGCGTCGCGGGTCGGCAGGACGTCTCCCACGGTGTACCGGATCTGCGCGCCCGGGGTCGCCGTGGTGAGGGTCACTAGCGCCAACTCCTCCTGGCCGATGATCCCTCCCGGAGGATCGAACACCGGCGCCGCCACGGTCCCCGTGATCGCATACGTCGCCACCGCCACCGGGGAGTCGGCCCAACCATCCCGGTAGGCGATGGCCCGCAGCGTGGCCGTCGCGTCCACCGGGATCGGCTCGCTGTACACCGTGCCGGACGTGGACGTCGGCGCTTCGCCGTTCACCGTGTAGCGGATCGCCGCCCCCGGCGTGTCGCTGGAGAGCGCCACGAGCTGCGGCGCGGTGTAGGTGCCCGCGGGAGGGCTGAAGGCCGGCGTCGCCACGGTGCCGGTGATGGTGTAGGTGGCCTCGGCCACCGGTGAGTCGGCCCAGGCTTCCCGGAACGCGATGGCCCGCAGCGTGGCGGTCGCGTCCACCGGGATCGGTCCCGTGTAGACCAGCCCCGTGGTCCGGGTGGGTGCCCCTCCGTCCACCGTGTAGCGGATCTCGGCCTCCGGGGTGGCTGAGGAAAGGGTCACCTCCTGGATCTCGGTGTAGATCCCCGCGGGCGGGCTGAACACGGGCGTCGCCACCGTGCCCGTGATCGTGTAGGTCGCCTCGGCCACTTCCGAGTCCGCCCAGCCTTCCCGGTAGGCGATGGCCCGGAGCGTCGCGCTGGCGTCCACCAGGACCGGCTCCGCATAGAGGAGGCCCGTCGCAGGTGTGGGCGCGACGTCGTCCACGTTGTACCGAATTTCGGCGTCGGGCGTGGCGGTGGAGAGGGAAACCAGCTGGGGCTCGGTGTAGGTGCCCTCCGGGGGGGTGAACGCCGGCGTGGCCACGGTGCCCTGGATGACCAGCTCCAGGGCGATCGTGAGGGCGAGCTCCTGCCCCCAGAGGTCGGCGGCGGCGCTCCCCTGGTAGAGCACCGCACCGTCGGCCCCCAGGGCCTGCACCACGAAGACCCGTTGGGGGCCCGCGGGCACGTCGAGGGTGAGGGCGACCGAGTCGTCGTCCGGGGAGACCTCCACGGCAGCCTGGAGGGGGTCCATGCCGGGGCCGCTCACCGAGACGCGAATTTCCCGGACGCCCCCGGGCACGGCCGCTGCCGTTCGAGCGGCCGTCTTTCCGGGAGAAAGCACGACGCTGACCCGGCTGAAACCCGAGGCGGCGTCCTCCGACGACCCGCACCCGGCGGCCACCAACAGCACCGCGACAGCGAAGGCGAGTGCCCCAAGCAAGGCGCGAGAGATCGGGGATCTGGTGCGGATCATCTGCCACCTCCCGGGCTTCCGGGTGTCGAGACCGACGGGCGAAACAAGACCAGGTCGCAAACCGCTCGGCGGTCCCCAGGGTCCGCGAGGCACTATACGGCAGCCTTTCCGAAGCGCCAGAGCAAAGCGCCAAGGGCGGCGCGCGTGCCCGGGGGTGGACACCGCCCGGGGGCCCGGTATTCTTCGGCGCCGTTGCCGCACACGATCGGTTCGGGAGCGGGAGAGACCGGAATGGAAAGGACAACGAGAGCGGCATGGCAAAAGCCCTTGGCATGCCTGGCCTGCGCCGGCTGGGTCTGGGCTCTGGGCCCCGCGTCCTCCTCCGCCCACGAAGCCCATCACCACGGCTCCGCCGGCGCAGGGCAGCGCCACATGGTCACCATGCAGGCCCTCAAGGAGCGGATTCCGCCCGAGCTGCGGGCGATGGCGGAGCCGCCCGTCCTCCCGGGCGCCGCAGCCGGGGAGGCTGCCAGCCAAGCCTACGCCCGCCACTGCGCCCTGTGTCACGGGGACGAGGGCCGGGGCGACGGCCCCACGGCCGCAGGGCTGGCAGCGCCGCCGGCGGACTTCCGCGACCCCGCCCACGCCAGCTTCTTCACCGCCGGGGAGCAGTTCTGGATCATCACCCACGGCGTCCCCGAGTTCGGCATGCCCGGGTTCGGCGACGCCCTGGACGAGACCACCCGCTGGGGCCTGGTGCGCCACATCGGCCGGTGGCGGCCTGCGCCGCGGTAACACGCGGTCGCCTCGGGCTGCCGCCCGGTCCCGGGCGGCGGGAAGGTGCCCTGGGGTCTCAAGCCGGTTCGGTCTTGACACGATATAGGAATCTTTCCTACACTGGAATCATCGCTCCATTGCCCCGGGGTTGCTTCGCGGCCGCTGGGGACGAGCGCTACCGGTGTAACCCGTTCTTTGGGGAGCCCAGGATGCCCGGCGAGACGACCCGCCCGGAGCCGACGCAGGAGGCGTTTCGGCGCTTCGAAGAGGTCTGCCGGGCCCGCGGGCTCAAGGTCACGCACCAGCGCCTGGAGATCTTCCGGGAGGTGATGGAGGGCGGCGGGCACCCGTCGGCGGATGCGGTCTTCACCCGGCTCCGGGACAGGATGCCCACCCTTTCCCTGGACACGGTCTACCGGACGCTGACCACCTTCGAGGAGTTGGGCCTGGTTGCGAGGGTGCAGGTGCTCGACACCGTGGGGCGCTACGACGGCAACTTGACGCGGCACCACCACCTGGTGTGCACGACGTGCCAGGCCATCGAGGATTTCGTCTGGCCCTCCTTCGACGAACTGGAGCCGCCTCCGGAAGCCGCGGATTGGGGTGCGGTGACGGGAAGGCAGGTCCAGGTGTGGGGGGTTTGTCGAAAGTGCCGGGACCAAACCTAGGAAGACCCCATCGCAGCCGCCTTCGCCGTCCGGAACGTAGACGATCGAAATCGCCTCCCCCCGGCCAGCGGGGCCGGTGGGGAATCCCTTGAGACAACCATTAGGAGGCAACAACATGAGCGACGAGACCAGGTGCCCGGTAACCGGAAAGACGGGCAGCACCACCTCCGGCAGAGGCCCATCGACCCGCGACTGGTGGCCCAACCAACTGAACCTCGGCATCCTCCACCAGCACGCGCCGGCCTCCAACCCCTTGGGGCCAGACTTCGACTACGCCGAGGAGTTCCGGAAGCTCGACCTGGCCGCCCTGAAGAAAGACCTGTACGCCCTGATGACCGAGTCGCAGGAGTGGTGGCCGGCCGACTGGGGTCACTACGGCGGCCTGATGATCCGCATGGCCTGGCACAGCGCCGGCACCTACCGCACCGGTGACGGGCGCGGCGGCGGGGGCACCGGCAACCAGCGCTTTGCGCCGATCAACAGCTGGCCCGACAACGCCAACCTGGACAAGGCGCGCCGCCTGCTCTGGCCCATCAAACAGAAGTACGGCAACCAGATCTCCTGGGCCGACCTGTTCATCCTGGCGGGCAACTGTGCCCTCGAATCCATGGGTTTCCAGACCTTCGGCTTCGGCGGCGGCCGGGTCGACATCTGGCAGCCGGAAGAGGACATCTACTGGGGCGCCGAGGCCGAGTGGCTGGGCGACAAACGCTACAGCGGGGATCGCGATTTGGAGAACCCCCTGGCCGCCGTGCAGATGGGCCTGATCTACGTGAACCCCGAAGGCCCCAACGGCAATCCCGACCCCGTGGCCTCGGGCCGCGACGTGCGGGAGACCTTCGGCCGCATGGGGATGAACGACGAAGAGACCGTCGCCCTGGTCGCGGGCGGCCACACCTTCGGCAAGTGCCACGGCGCCGGCGACCCGGCGCTGGTGGGGCCGGCGCCCGAGGCCGCCCCCCTGGAAGAGCAAGGGCTGGGCTGGATCAGCCGCTTCGGCACCGGCAAGGGGGGAGATGCCATCACCAGCGGTATCGAGGGCGCCTGGAAGCCCAACCCCACCCACTGGGACATGGGCTACCTGAAGGTACTCTTCAAGTACGAGTGGGAGCTCGTAAAGAGCCCGGCCGGGGCGAACCAGTGGCTGGCCAAGGACGTGGACGCCGAAGACCTGGTGGTCGACGCCCACGACCCCTCGAAGAAGCGCCGGCCCATGATGACCACGGCAGATCTCTCCCTTCGCTTCGACCCCATCTACGAGCCCATCGCGCGCCGTTTCCGGGATAACCCCCAGGCCTTCGCCGACGCCTTTGCCCGCGCTTGGTTCAAGCTGACCCACCGCGACATGGGGCCCAAGGTCCGCTACCTAGGCCCCGAGGTCCCCGCCGAAGACCTGATCTGGCAGGATCCGATCCCGGCCGTGGATCACCCCCTGATCGACGCCCGGGACACCGCCGGCCTCAAGGCCAGGATCCTGGCTGCGGGCCTCTCCACCGCGGAGCTCGTCTCCACCGCCTGGGCCGCGGCTTCCACCTTCCGCGGCTCGGACTTTCGCGGCGGGGCCAACGGCGCGCGCCTTCGCCTAGCGCCCCAGAAGGACTGGGAGGTCAACCAGCCGGCGCAGCTCGCCAAGGTGCTGGGGGTGCTCGAAACCATCCAGCGGGACTTCAACGGCTCCCAGACGGGCGGCAAGACAGTCTCCCTGGCGGACCTCATCGTGCTGGGCGGCTGCGCGGCGGTGGAAGCGGCGGCCAGGGCCGCCGGCCACGCGGTGGCGGTGCCCTTCTCCCCGGGCCGCATGGACGCCTCCCAGGAACAGACCGACGTGAAATCCTTCGCCGTGCTCGAGCCCGAGGCCGACGGCTTTCGCAACTACCGCAAGAAGGCGTTCACCGTCTCCGCCGAGGAGATGCTGGTGGACAAGGCCCACCTCCTCACCCTGAGCGCCCCGGAGATGACGGTGCTCATGGGCGGCCTGCGAGTGCTGGGCGCCAACTACAACGGCTCACCCCACGGCGTATTCACCAAGCGGCCCGGCACCCTCACCAACGACTTCTTCGTGAACCTCCTCGACATGGGTACCGCCTGGAAGCCGGCGTCCGACGCCGGGGACACCTTCGAAGGGCGCGACCGAAAGACCGGCGGCCTCAAGTGGACCGGCACCCGGGTGGACCTGGCCTTCGGCTCCAACTCCCAGCTGCGCGCCCTGGCCGAGGTCTACGCCCAGGACGATGCCAAGGAAAAGTTCGTGCGCGACTTCGTCGCGGCCTGGAACAAGGTGATGAATCTGGACCGCTTTGACCTGGCCTGACCGCAAGGACGGCATCGCCGGCAGCCCCCCCGGTCTGTCGGCGATGCCGCCTGTCGTATCCGTGATGCACCTCCACCGCAAGCCATTCTCCTGGAGGAAGCGCCTTCCACCAAGGGCGCGCTGAAGACAGCAGGACCCGCCCTATGGCGGACGCGGCACGCCATCAAGGACAGCCGGGTCACGCAGCTGCGCGAACTCCTGGCCAACACCTTCCTGCGCCCCTTCCGGGCGGTTCCCGGTATGGCCGAGGTCTACCAGCGCTGGGCGCGGTAGAAGGTGCCTCCTTCCACTACGTCTCCGCCAGCCTCTGGCAGCTCTTCGAGCCCCTGTGGCGGTTCCTCGCCGAGGCCGGCTTCCCGGCCGGTACGCTCCACTTGAACCGCGTGCGCCTCAAAGACGCAAGCGCGGCCAGTCTCTTCGCGAGTCCCCTGGAGTCCAAGGGCCCGGCCATCCGCGCTCTCCTGGAGGCCTTTCCCGGCGCCGGGTCGTCCTCGTCGGCGACTCGGGGGAGAGCGACCCGGAGCTCTGCGGCGCCCTGGCCCGGGAGTTCCCGGACCGGGTGCTGCGGGTGCTCATCCGGGACGTGACGGGCGAAGGCCCCGCCTCCCCGCGCCTGGCCGAAGCCTTCCGGGGCCTGCCGCCCAGGCTGTGGGCTTCCTTCACCGATCCTGCCGGCCTCGCCCGCCCCGGTCTACCCTGGACCCACCGGTAGGGGAACTGGAACATTCGAGCCTGTCGGGAGACCCCCGCGCGCTAACGGCGCCCGAGCTGATCGGGGCCGTAAGCGCCCCGGCCGAGATTCCCGACAGAGATGCTCATCGGCTTCCCGTCGCGAAGTGCCGCAACCCGGACCTTTCCGATGATCGCCACGAACGGCAACTGCTGTCCTCGTCCCATCACAGTAGGTGTCTCTCGTCCAGTCCGTCATCGCCCGTGAACGGGATCGGGCCGCAGCCGTACCCGACGAGGAGCGCTGACGGATCGGCTGGCCGCTCCAGCGGCGCCTCCGTCTTCGGGGGGCTCGCAGCGCTCTTCTTCTTCCGGCTCATGTCACGGTCCTCCTGGCTCGTGCTTCGATGGTCGCGAGGCGGTTGGATCTATTTCTGGATCTCGATGTTTCGATGCTCTGTGTAGAGCCAGCGCACCAGGAAGTACTCGAAGGGCGAGCCCGACTCGTAGTATCGGAACGCGATGTTCTTGCGTTTGTCCACGGCCTTGACGCCGGTGATGGCCAGACGGGCACCGCCGTCCTCGATCCAGTATTCGAGGGGGTCGAGGGGTGGGTAGACCGAGTAGAGCGAGTAGTCCACCGCGAGCCCGAGCCCGTCCCGAAGGTTCGAGGGGCCAAGAACCGGCAGGACCAGGTACGGACCGGCCGGTACCCCATAGTGGCCCAGCGGCTGCCCGAAGTCTTCGTTTCGCTTGGGAATCCCCTGTGTGGAAGCCACGTCCCACAGGCCCCCGAGCCCCAGCGTCGTGTTGAGGAAGAGACGCCCCAAGGAAAGGGTCGCCGACTCTCCTTTGAGCTGTAGGACGGCGTTGGTGAAGTTCATGATGTCCCCGAGATTCGAGAAGACGTTGGTCACGGCCTTCTCGAGTAGATCGGGCATGAGAGCCGAGTACGTCTTCACCACCGGCAGGAACAGGTACTTGTCGAAGTAGTAGTTGAAGCGGTACACGCGTCGGTTCCAGCCCTCCAGGGGGTCGTACACCTCTGCCCGGCCGTGGAAGTCCTCCGGTACCCCGACGCTGGCCGCGGTGCGCGTGGGCTGGGTGTCGGTGCGCGTCAGCGGTTTCGAGGCGCCGCAGGCCATCACCGACAGTGCCAGGCATCCGGCAGCGAGCCTTCTGAGCACCGACGTCTGGAAGCGGGTCGTCGCACGCACGGCCGCTGCCCCTCACTGGGCGAAGAAACGGGTCATGTAGGCCACGTTGTCGGGGTATTCCATGTTTCCGCAGTGGCCTCCCTTGGGGTAGATCTGCGCCCGGCTCCCGAAGATCCTGGCCAGTTCGTCGACCTCGCCGGGCTCCATGATGACGTCGTCGGCGTTGTGGACGAGCCCGATCTTCGTGGCGCCGGCCAGGTATCCCTCGATGGCCTTGAGGCTCAAGGCGTCGATTGCCCTCTGACGGGTCAGGCCCGCCTGCCGCCTCTGATGGTAGGGCAGGAAGAGCTCGTCGAAGTAAGCCAGGAACGGGGTGCGAAACACCACCGGGGCGAACTGGTTGAGTGAGTCCAGGGGCGAAAGCCGCAAGTCCCGGGGCACGATGAGGTTGGCGCGCGTCATGATGTCGGAGCAGAAGATCATGTTGCCCGACGAGATCCGAAACGCGAAGCCGACGAGGGGAGGCAACTGTTCCACGGGGGGTGGGACTCGCTCGCGGCGCATCTCCTTGAAGATGTTGTAGAAGAGGTCCTCGTCGAAAGCCACGAAGACGTCCTTCCGGTAGTAGCGGGCGATGCCTTCGACCATCTCCTGGAAGTAGGCGTCGAAGTTGTCGATGCCCCCGGGGATGTCGTCGAGCATCTTGTCGAGCCGGCTCACCGAGTTGAAGAGACTCAGGGGCGGGTTGATCATCAGGACCTTGCGAAAGTCGAAGGCCATCTCCTGCTCGTCGAGCTTCGCCACGAAGGCCGACTGGAAGCCCCCCAGGCTGTAGCCCGTGAGGTAGAACTCCGTGACTTCCACCCTTCCCTTGAGCGTTTCCCAGGCGCGCCGCATCACGCGGTAGAGGTCCCGGGCGTCGCCCTCGGCGTCGCCGGGCACCATGGTGGTGGACGCCGTGACGAGAAAGTTGGGGTGGGTGGGCGAGGGGATCGTGAGGACGTGGTAGCCCGCCT
>JBFLZB010000195.1 GCA_040756475.1 Thermodesulfobacteriota bacterium | reverse complement strand
GCCGGGCATGCGCACGTCGAGGAGCGCCGCGCCGGGCTCCCCTGCTGCGGCGCCGTCCTCGAGGGTCGCCAGGGCGTCTTCGGCCGTGCGGGCGGTGCGCACCGCAAAGCCCAGGTCCTCCAGGCCCGAGGCCAGACTCTGGAGGAGAAGGGGGTCGTCGTCCACCAGGAGCAGGGTGGGCCGGGGGGCAGGGGGCGCGCCGGCCTCGGCCGGAGGCGAGGCGGGGAGCTCGATCTCGAACCGGGCCCCCCCTTCCGTCGGGGACACGAGGCGGATGCGCCCCCCGTGGTTCTCCACGATCCCGTAGACGATGGACAGCCCCAGCCCGGACCCCTTGCCCACCTCCTTCGTGGTGAAGAAGGGGTCGAAGACCTTCCCCGCCAGGTCCCCGGGGATGCCGGGGCCCGTGTCGGCAACCGTGAGGAGCGCGCCGCGGCCCCCCGGGACGGCCTGCGTGGAGATGCGCAGGCTTCCCTTCCCTGCCATGGCGTCGACGGCGTTGAGGGCGAGGTTCAGCACCACCTGCTGGAGCTGGGTCTCGTCGGCCGCCACCAGGGGCAGCCCCTCTCCGGGGTGCCACTCCAGGTTCACCTGCTTCAGGCTCGGCCGCAGCAGGCGAAGTGCCCCTTCCACGGCGCCGTTGAGTTCCAAGGGCACCCGGCGGGCGCCCCCCGCCCGGCTGAAGGCCAGCAGCTGCTTGACTACCTCCGAGGCCCGGCCCGTGGCGGAGTCGATGGTATCCAGATAGGTGCGGGCGCGCGGCTCGGCCACCCGCCGCCGGAGCACCTCGACGCAGGGAACGATGGCCCCCAGGATGTTGTTGAAGTCGTGGGCGACCCCGGCGGCGAGCCGGCCGATGCTCTCGAGCTTCTGGGACTGGAGGAGCTGGCGCTCCAGGTCCCGGCGCTCGGTCACGTCCTGGGCCACCATCACGCCCCCTTCCTGCCCTTCCAGCGGGGTGAAGCTCACCAGGTAGGTGTGCGGCCCCCGGCGAACCTCGGCGACCACGGGCTCCGGCGAGCAGCACGGTCCGGGGGCGCCCCACAGGCTCTCGCAGGGGCGGCCCGTCATGGGGCCGAAGCCGCGCACCGCAGCGGGGTTCGCGTAGGCGATCACCCGCTCCCGGTCCACCAGGAACACCGCCTGGGCCATGCCCGAGAGCACCGTCTCGAACAGGCGCTTCTGTTGCTCCACCTCCCGGGTCTTGTCGCGTACCTTGTCCTCCAGGAGGAGGTTGGCGTCCGCGAGCTCCCGATTCTTCACCTCCACCTCGTCCAGGACCTCGGCCAGGTGGCCGGCGAGGCCGGAAAAGGCCTGGGAGAGCACCCCCACCTCATCGGTGCGCGACAGGGCCGGCGGGGGCTCGGGCGCCTCGGGGGTGAACCCCCGGGCCCACCCGGTCAGGGCCTCCACGTCGTCGGAGGTGGTGGCCACCACCTTGCGGTAGAGGAGGAAGAAGAGGGCGAACCCCACGCACCCGCCCCCCGCCTGCCACAGGGCCAGTCGCCACGTCAGGGCACGCAGATCGCCCACGGGCCAGAGAACGGCATAGGTGCCGTAGGGCCGGTGCCCCACCTCCAGGCGGAAGGTCCGAAAGTCGTAGGCCCTGCCGTTGATCACCGTGTGGCCGCCCGCCCCCGGGGTTCCTCCCGCGGCTCCGAGGTGCCGCTGGCCCCCGGGGACCGCCAGGCTGGTTGCCAGCAGGTGCCCCTGCTCGTCGAGGAGGGCGATCTCTCCCCCCGCCCGGCGGGCCAGGCGCTCCATGGTCTGCCGGTCCAGGGGCAGGGCCGCGAGGATCACCTCGGCCACGCCCCGGTCGTGCTCCCGGGGCGAGGCGCCCAGGAGCCGCGGGGGTTCCCCTTCGGCCACTTCGAGCGCCACCGAGGGGATTCCGGCGAAGGCGCGCTCCAGGAGGCGCGCGTGCTCTCCCCGGCGCTCCCAGAACTCGGGGTTCCCCGCGCCCACCACGTGGAGGCCGTCGCGCTTGAGCCACTGGAGGGTGTGGACCTGGACCTCGCGCAGGACGCGGGCCTCGAGCCCCAGGGCTTCGATCCTTCCCAGATCCGCGAGGATCCGGGTGCGGAAGAGCAGGGCCTCCTCCGCCTCCCGGAGCGCCTCCGCAAACCGGTGGCCCACCTCGTGGATGCGCTCCTCCACCGTGGTCCGGTAGGAAAGGAACAGGATGCCCACCGTGAGCACCAGGCTCAGGACGGCCAGCCCCCCGAGGAGCCCCGCGAAGGAGAAGAGGAAGCGCCGGCGAAGGCTCGTGGTGCGGCTCATCGGTAGTGGAAGAAGTCGGCCAGCTGGTCCGAGACGGCCCCCACCATCTCGTAGAGGTTGGCGTAGTCGGTGTCGGCAGTTTCCAGGAACCGCTCGGCCCCCAGGTCCGAGAGGGCCTTGCGGCCCCGGGGCGTCTGATCCATGGAGAGGAGGAGCCCCCGGATCTGCTCCTTGAGCTCCGGGGTCAGGAGCGGTCCGGCGGCAAAGCCGTTGGAGGGCACGGGGGGCGAGGCCGCCACCTCCCGCAGCGCTCCCCGCAGGCCCGGCTCGCCCGCGGCCATCTCCTGGTACACCAGGTCCTTGGCCGCCGCCACGTCGGCCCTGCCGTCCAGGACCGCCCGCAGGGCTGCCTCGTGGGAGCCGGCGTCCACGAAGCTTCCGAAGAACGCTTCGGGGGCCGGGAGTCCCCGGGTGCCCAGGGCGTAGAGGCACCAGAGATATCCGGCGGTGGTGGCGCGCCCCGAGTGCACGAGCCGGGCGCCCGCCAGGTCCTCGACCCTGCGGTAGGGGCTGCCGGCGCGCACGTAGAACACGCCCCGGTAGTGGGAAACGCCCGCGTATTCGGGACGGGCCAGCACCTGCACGCCCGCCTCCAGGTGGGTGACGATGTAGGTGAAGCTTCCCAGGAGCGCGGCGTCCACCTGGTTGGCGCGAAAGGCCTCCAGGAGGGCGGTGTAGGAGGGCTGGTGCACGAGCTCCACGGGCCGCCCGAGCCGCTCTTGCAGGTACCGGGCGAGGCCGCCGTACTTGAGCTCGAGGGAGACCACGTCGCGCATGGGGGGCACGGCCACCCGGATCTCTCGCCGTAGGGCGATCAGGGCGTGGGCGCCGAGGACCTGCCGGCCCGCCTCCGAACCCGCGAAGTCCAGGAAGGCACGGGCCTGGGGGGACACGGGGTCGCGCACCGCGAAGGCCAGGGCGCGAGACAGGCGGTAGCGCCCGCTGCGCAGGGCTTCCGGGTCGGGGTAGACCCCGTCCAGCCGTAGCACGTCCACCTTCTCCCCCAGGGCCAGGGCGCTGCGCAGGCTCGTGTACCCCAGGGCACCCGGGTAGGCCTCCAGGGCCGACTCCATCAGGTCCTCGCCCTCCAGGACGGCGGCCCCGGGCTCGATGGCCAGCTCCCCGAAGGGCCCCGCCCGCAGGAGCCGCTTGGTCGAGCTGAACTCGGGCCGGTCCAGGAGGACAACCGGCCGGTCGGCGCCCCCCACCTCGGCCCAGTTGCGGACCTTGCCGCTGTAGAGCTCCCGGAGCTGGCGGGTGGAAAGCCCAAGGACGCCGGTGCCCCGGTGGGCGGCAAAGACGATCGGCTCACTGGCGAAGGGGTAGACGAAGAGCCCTCCCCGTTCCTCCCGGCCGGGCTCCCGCGCCAGGTAGGCGAGATCGAGTTCGCCGGCCCGCAGCGCCTGCAGGGCGGCCGGCGTGTGGGCCGAGGGCAGGTGGCGGACTGCGACGCTCGGCCGGGACGCGGCAAAGTCCGCGAGAAGGTGTCCTGCCACGTCCCGGGCCACGGGGGAGCCGGCCACCCGCAGGGGAGCCCGGCCGTCGGAGCCGGGGTTGCCGGTGCACGCCGCCAGGACCGCCAGCGAGGCGACCACGGCCCAGACCCCCCCCCAACGGACGGTTCGCTTCATGGAATCGCGCCTTTCGGCCTTCGCGGAGCGCCGGTGCGGCCCCGAGACGTCACGCATCGGCCGCAGCGGCGGGGGAGTTGAATCCTGCCCCACAGACCCCGCACAACCGGCACTCCCCTTGGAAACGGGCCCGACAGGGGCGGGGCGGTGCTCCGCGCCAGGCGGCCTCGCGCTCCGCCAGGAGGTGCTCCCGGCCCGGCAGCCCCCGGGCGACATCCCAGGGCAGGGGGCCGGAGGGGTCTCGCGGCCCGTCGAGCACCCGGGCGGCGATCTCCGACCGCAGGGCCGACCGCCAGTCCCCCGTGCGCCGGGCCGCGTCCAGGAGCGGCGCCACCTCCCTTCCCCCCCGGGAGAGCAGCCCCTGGACCCGCGCCCACTTGGGGGCCTCCCCCACCGCCCGCACCCCCTTTTCCCGGCCGCACAGGCGCTGGAGCAGGCGCAGGCGGCTGCGCAACAGTGCCTCGGGAGCCATGGCCTCCCACTGGAAGGGGGTGTGGGCCTTGGGAACGAAGGGCGCGGCGCTCACCGTGACGGTCCCCCCCAGGGCCGCCCGGGCCGCCGCGGCCACCCCGGCCAGGGCCTCCACGTCCTCGTCGGTCTCCGTGGGCAGCCCCACCATGGCGTAGATCCGCAGGTTGCGCAGGCCCGCCTCTCCGGCCATCCGGGCCGCCCGGAGCACGTCTTCCTCCGAGATTCCCTTTCCCAGGAGCCGCCGCAGCCGTTCGCTGCCCGCCTCCAGGGCGACGGTCAGGGTCTGGAGGCCTCCGCGCACCAGGAGCTGCAGAATGTCCGGGTCGAGGTTTTCCGCCCGAAACGACGATACGGTAAACCCGGCGCCCTCGTCCAGGAGGGCCCGGGCCAGCTCCGGGAGCTCCGGGTGGTCCGAGACCGCGGCCCCTACCAGGCCCACCCGGCCCACCCGGCGGGCCCCGAGCCGGGCGTGGGGCAGCAGGGCCTCCAGGGGCAGGAAGCGGGCGGGGCGGGTGCCGTACCCGGCGGCGCAAAAGCGGCAGGCGTGGGGGCACCCCCGGCTCACCTCCAGGAGGTACGCCCCCCCGAAGGCATCGCCGGAGGCGAGGATGCGCGTCCGGGCCGGGTCCCAGGGGTTTTCGGCCCAGACCCGCGCCACGGAGTCCGGCGCGGCGTCCAGGGGGAGGGGGCGGTCCGAGCCCTCGGCGGGGGCATAGCAGGACGGCACGTAGACCCCGGGCAGGGCCGCCTCGGCGAGCTCCCGGAGGAGCGCCGGGCGGGGCATGCCGCGGCGGGGCAGGAGAAAGCCGTGGAGGCGCGCCAGGCCCGCTTCCGCTTCGCCCAGGAAGGCGACATCCAAGAAGGGCGCCAGGGGTTCGGGGTTCAGGGAGACCGCCACTCCGCCGCCGAGCACCAGGGGGTGTTGGGCGGTGCGGTCCTCCGAGGGCAGGGGAACACCTGCGGCCTCCAGGAGGTTGAGGGCCTCCGGGTAGTCTCCCTCGAAGGAGAGGCTCAGGGCCACCACGTCGTACTCCCCCAGTGCCCGGCCCGCTTCGAGGGTGCGGGGAAAGTCCGCAAACGCCCGGTGGCAGCGAGCCCCCGGCAACCCCGCCAGGAGCCCCACCACCGCCTGAAACCCCAGGTTGGCCATCCCCAGGCAGTGGCGGTTGGGGTAGACCACCGCATAGCGCAGCTCCCCGTCCCCCGAAGGGGCGGGGAGCTCGAGGATCTGCTCGGAGGGGGCCGAGACTTCCGCCGGGCGGCGGGAGGCGGTACCTCGGCTCAAGGGGCCTCCGGGCAGCGGGGCCGGCCGCCGTGGGGTCGGGGGGCGGGCATGGTGCGGTTCCTCCGGCGAGCGGGTGGAGCCCCCATCATAGCGCGCCTCCCCCTCCCCCGGGGAACACCCCCCTCCAAATCGAAATCGAAATCGAAATCGGGGTCGATCTCGATTTCTATTTGGATTTCGACCGGGGGGGACGGCCCCCCCTGGCGTGGGGAACCCCTACCCCGCCGGCCGGTAGTTGCGCATGAGCAGCGAATTGGTGACCACCGAGACACTGGAGAAGGCCATGGCGGCGCCGGCGATCATGGGGTTGAGGAGCCAGCCGGTAAAGGGGTAGAGGGCGCCGGCGGCGATGGGAATGCCCACGGTGTTGTAGACGAAGGCCCAGAAGAGGTTCTGGCGGATCTTGCGCAGGGTGTAGCGGCTGAGATCCATGGCCCGCACCACGTCGCGCAGATCGTCCTTCACGAGCACGATGTCGGCGGACTCGATGGCCACGTCGGTGCCCGTGCCCAGCGCGATCCCCACATCGGCCTGGGTGAGGGCCGGGGCGTCGTTGATGCCGTCGCCCACCATGGCCACGGTGAGCCCCTCGGCCTGGAGCGCCGTCACCTCCCGCGCCTTCTCGGCCGGGAGCACCTCGGCCAGGACCCGGTCGATCCCCACCTGGCGGCCGATGGCCTCGGCCGTGCGCCGGTTGTCCCCCGTGAGGAGCAGCACCTGCACCCCTAGCCGCTTCAGGGCGGCCACGGCCTCCCGGGAGTGCTCCTTCAAGGTGTCGGCCACCGCCAGGAGGCCCGCCGGCCGGCCGTCCACCCCGACGCACAGGGCGGTCTTCCCCTCCCCCTCGAGGCGCTCCTTCTCCGCCAGGAGGGGGGCTGGATCCACCCCGGCCTCGGACAGGAAGCGGGCGGTGCCCACCAGAACCCGCCTCCCTTCCACCTGGGCGGAGATGCCCTTGCCCGGCTCGGCCCGGAAGCCCTCGGCCCGAGGAAGCTCGAGATCCTGTTCCCGGGCAGCGGTGACGAGAGCCTCCCCCAGGGGATGCTCCGACCCGGTCTCGGCGGCCGCCGCCAGGGCCAGGAGCTCCGGTGCGGCAAATCCGGGCGCCGGCACCGCGTCGGTGAGCCGGGGCTCCCCCCGGGTGAGGGTGCCCGTCTTGTCGAAGACCACGGCCTGGACCTCCCCCGCCTGCTGGAGCGCTGCCGCTCCCTTGATGAGGATGCCGAGCTCCGCCCCCCGGCCCGTGCCCACCATGACCGCCGTGGGGGTGGCGAGCCCCAGGGCGCAGGGGCACGCGATGATGAGGACGGCAATGAAGGCGGTGAGCGCCGGCCCCAGGGGGGCTCCCTCGGGGGTGAGCCACGCGTGGAGGGCCAGCGCCGCCAGCAGCACCACCGCCGGCACGAAGACCGCCGCCACCTTGTCCGCGAGATCCTGGATCGGCGCCTTGGAGCCCTGGGCTTCCTCCACCAGGTGGATGATCTGGGCGAGCGCCGTCTCGCTCCCCACCCGGGTGGCCTCGAAGAGGAAGGTGCCCGTCTTGTTTACCGTGGCCCCGATGACCACGTCGCCGAGCCCCTTCTCCACGGGGAGGGACTCGCCGGTGATCATGGACTCGTCCACCGCCGAGCTCCCCTCGAGCACCCGGCCGTCCACCGGGATCTTCTCCCCGGGACGCACCCGCACCCGGTCTCCCACCTCCACCTCCTCCACCGGCACCTCGATCTCCCGGCCGTCCCGGAACACCCGGGCGGTCCTGGGCTGGAGCCCCACCAGCTTCTTGATGGCCTGGCTGGTCTTGCCCCGGGCGATCGCCTCCAGGGTCTTCCCCAGGAGGATGAAGGCGAGCAGGAGGCCCGCGACCTCGAAGTAGAGGTGGCCGCCGCCCCAGAACGTCTGGTAGAGGCTGTAGAGGTAGGCGGTCCCGGTGCCGATGGCTACCAGGCTGTCCATGTTGGGGGAGAGGTTCCAGAGGGCCCGGGACCCGTTGGCGTAGAAGTGGAAGCCCGCGGCGACGATGGGGGTGCACAGGGCGAGCTGGAGGAGCCCCATTTCGCGATGGGTGAGGCGCGGGACGGGCAGGCCCACCATCTCCCCCATGGCCACGTAGAGGAGGGGCAGGGCAAAGGACCAGGCCACCAGCAGCCGCACCCGAAAGTGCCGCGAGTCGGCCTCCCGGGCCTCGGTCTCTGCGTCTCGGCTTTCGGCGGGTCTCGCCCCGTACCCGGCGGCCTTGACCGCCTCGATCATCCGGGACACCCGGATCCGGGACGGGTCGTAGGCGACCCGCGCGCGGGAGGTTGCGAGGTTCACCGAAGCAGACTCCACGCCGGGGAGACCCCCCAGGGCCTTTTCCACCAAGCCCGCGCAGTGGGCCGAGTCCACCCCTGTGAGCGAGAGCTCCGCC
>JBFLZB010000194.1 GCA_040756475.1 Thermodesulfobacteriota bacterium | reverse complement strand
ACCTTTCAAGCGGTTGCCCACTAGATAGCCCGGTCGGCTCTAGCGAGCCGATGACACGCCCCCCTTGCAGCAAGCACTATGCCATACGACCGCGTACCAGCTGAGTTTTATGCGCGATCGCCCTGGGGGCCGGGAGCCGCGCGGAATGGAGAAAAGCCGGAGACCAAACGCCGATACGGGTTCTGGGGCTCACCGTTCGGGCGTGCCCCGGTGCGGCGACGGGGCCGCGGGGCCCGGGGGCGGCTCGTCGCCTTCGGCGAGCCGGCGAAAGAGGCGCCACTGCTCGTCGGTGAGGGCCCCCGCCAGGGCGTGGGCGAGCTCCACGTGGGCCGAGCGCAGGCTGGACTCGGCCACGGAGATCTCCCCGACCTTCTTCTGTGCGGCCGTGAGGTCGAAGCGCCGGTCGTCGAGGAGGCGGGCCAGCTCCCGCCGCAAGACGTCCAGATCGGCGACGAGGCGCACGACGCGCGACTGGACCTCGAAACGCCGGCGCTCGAACTCCTCCCGAGCCTCCCCGGAAAGGCCTGCCTCCCGCGGGTCGACCCCGTAGGCCGCGGCCAGGTCGGGCCCCACGGTCTGCGCGACCGACGCGCCCGGGGGTGCTTCCTGGGCTGCTGCCGGTCGACACGGCAGGATCCACGCCGCCTCGAGGGCCAGACCCACGGCCAGGCCGACCGCCACCCTCCACCCCGTGGTCGTCCCCATGTGCGCTCCTTTCCCTCGGTGTGCCACCAGGGTAGCGAGCTTCCCGGCTCCGGCAAGGGAGGCCGGCTCGAGTCGTAGCGGGCACGACCTCGCGTGTCGCCCGCGCCACTGGACAACCTCCCTCTTCGGGCTAGCCTTGACCTGGCTCAAGGGACGGGGCCGGAGAAACGCCTACTCTCCCCCCCATCGGAGACACGGACGCCGGAACCTTCACCCCACTCGAAAGGGAGGTACGCCATGTTCTGCAACCAGTGTGAACAGACCGCTCAGGGAACCGCCTGCACCAAGCACGGAGTGTGCGGGAAGAACGCCGAGGTGGCCGCGCTCCAGGATCTCCTCACCTACGCCGTGCGGGGCCTCTCCCAGGTGGCCACGGCGGGGCGCAAGGTGGGGGTCGTGGACCCCGCCGTGAACCGCTTCACCGCCCAGGCCATCTTCTCCACCCTGACCAACGTGGACTTCGACCCCGCCCGCTTCCAGGCCCTCATCGCCGAGACGGTGGCCCACCGCAAGGCCCTGACCGAGAAGGTAAAGGCCAGGGGCGGCAGCGTCACCTTCGCCGATCCCGCCGCGAGCTTGCAGCCCGCGTCAGATCTGGCGGGCCTCGTGGCCCAGGGCGAGCAGGTGCGCCTGCCCATCGACTGGGAGCGCGACGACGACGTGAAGAGCCTCCAGGAGACGACCCTCTACGGAATTCGCGGCACGGCCGCTTACGCCGACCACGCGGCCGTGCTCGGCAAAGAGGACGACGGGGTCTACGCCTTCCTCCACGAGACCCTGGCAAAGCTCACGGACAAGAGCCTGGGGCTGCAAGACTGGGTTGGCCTGGCCCTCAAGACCGGCGAGGCGAACCTCAAGGCCATGGAGCTCCTGGACGCCGCCAACACCGGCACCTACGGTCACCCGGTGCCCACCCCCGTGCCCCTGGGGCACGTGAAGGGCAAGGCCATCCTCGTCTCCGGTCACGACCTGAAGGATCTCGATGACCTGCTCAAGCAGACCGAGGGCAAGGGCATCACCGTGTACACCCATGGGGAGATGCTGCCCTGCCACGGGTACCCGGGGCTCAAGAAGTACAAGCACTTCTACGGGCACTACGGCACCGCCTGGCAGAACCAGCGCAAGGAGTTCCCCGGCTTCCCGGGTGCGATCCTCTTTACCACCAACTGCATCCAGGAGCCCCAGTCCGACTACGCGGACCGCGTGTTCACCACGGGCCTGGTGGGCTGGCCGGGGATCAAGCACGTGAAGAACGGCGCCTTCGGGCCGGTGATCGAGAAGGCCCTGGCGATGCCGGGCTTCGCCTCGGATGAGGACAAGGGTTCGGTGCTCACCGGCTTCGGGCGAAACGCGGTGCTCGGGGTGGCGGACAAGGTGATCGGGGCGGTCAAGAGCGGCGCCATCAAGCACTTCTACCTGGTGGGCGGGTGCGACGGCGCCAAGCCCGGCCGCAACTACTATACCGAGTTCGTCGAGAAGACCCCGAAGGACACGGTGGTGCTCACGCTCGCGTGCGGAAAGTTCCGGTTCTTCGACAAGAAGCTCGGCGACATCGGGGGCATCCCGCGGCTGCTCGACGTGGGCCAGTGCAACGACGCCTACTCGGCGGTGCAGATCGCCGTGGCCCTGGCGGGCGCCTTCAACTGCGGCGTGAACGACCTGCCGCTGTCCATCATCTGCTCCTGGTACGAGCAGAAGGCGGTGGCGATCCTGCTCACGCTGCTCCACCTGGGCATCAAGGGCATCCGGCTCGGCCCCAGTCTGCCGGCCTTCGTGACCCCCAACGTGCTCCAGGTGCTGGTGGACAACTTCGACATCAAGCCCATCAGCACCCCCGAGGCGGACATCCGGGCGACCCTGGCCGCGTAAGAAGTCCCTCGCTGGAAACGCAAGACGCCCCGCCGACCCCGGCGGGGCGTCTTGCGTTGGTGCGCCACGCGCTCTCCGGACTGGCTCAGCCCCCCTATCCCCTCACGGAGCGAAATCCAAATCGCGATCGAAATCGGGATCGGAGTCGGGGTCGAGGTCGCCCTCGATATCGATTTCGATTTGGACGGGGCATTCGGGCGCGCCGTGCGGTCCCTTTGAGGCCCCCAAGAGGTGACGCACTCTATGGGATCCCGGGTTCCCGAGAATTTCTAACGGCTCCCGGAGTCGGGGCGGTCCGGGGGGCACTCCTCGGCATCCGTGCAGGCATCGGAGTCCCAGCCGGCGTCCCGGTGCACGTGCACCTCCTCCCGCTCGGCGAGGAGCAGGCGCTCCAGGTCCGCGATGCTCTCCCGGGTGGCCAGGAGGTGGCGCGCGTGGTCCCGGCGCATGGCGGCCATGGCCCGCACCGAGTCCTCGTCGTGGCGAAAAAAGGTGTGCGACGCCCGCTGGGCCTGGGGGGCCCGGAAGCCGAGGAGCCGCAGGGCGTCCACCGCCATCCGCAGCGAGGTGTCGAAGGTCTCCCGGTACACGTGGGCGACCCCGGCGTCGATCAGCTCGTAGGCGTCGGACCGGTCGGTCGCCCGGGCCAGCACGGTGAGGTGGGGGAAGTGCTTGCGGACCAGGTGGACCAGCGCGAGGGTCTTCTCGGGGCTGTCGAGGGCCAGGACCAGGAGGCTGGCCTTCTCCGCGCCGGCGGAGCGCAAAAGCTCCGGGCGCGTGGCGTCGCCGTAGAAGACCGGCAGGCCCACCTTGCGCAGCAGGTCGACCCGGTCGGAATCCAGGTCGAGCACCGTGGCCCCCACGCCGTTGGCCCGCAGCAGCCGCCCCACCACGTGGCCGAAGCGCCCGAAGCCCGCGATGATCACCGGGTTGTCCTCGTGGATGGCGTCGGGGCTGCGCTCCCCCTCTTGCCGGGTGCCCAGGCGCGGTTGGAGGAGCTTCTCGTTGGCCAGGAAGAGGAGCGGGGTGAGCGCCATGGAGAGGGCGACCACCGCCACCAGGGGCGACGCCACTTCGGCCCCCAGCACCCCCTGCTGGGTGGCAAAGGAGAGGAGGACGAAGGCGAACTCCCCCATCTGACACAGGCCGAAGGCGAAGAGCAGGTTCTGGTCGGTGCCGAGGCGGAAGCCGGCGCCCAGGGCGGCCAGCACCCCGAACTTCACGGCCATCAGCCCGACGACCAGGCCCGCGACGAGCCCCGGCCGCGCCGCCACCAGGCCGAAGTCGATGGAGGCCCCGACAGCGAGGAAGAACAGACCCAGCAGCAGGCCCTTGAAGGGGGCGATGTCGCTCTCGAGCTCGTGGCGGTACTCGCTGTTGGCCAGGACTACGCCCGCCAGGAAGGTGCCCAGGGCCGGGCTCAGGCCGATGCGGGTCATGAGCAGCGCGATGGCGATGACCAGGAGGAGCGCTGCGGCGGTGAAGACCTCCGGCAGGCGCGTGCCGGCGATGGCCCGCAGGACCGGGCGCACCAGGAACCGGCCGGCGAGTACCACGGCGGCCACGGTGCCGGCGACTGCCAGGGTGTGGGCCCAGCCCGGCAGCCCGTCCACCCAGGTGGTCGCGTGGGCCGCCGCTTCCGCGCCGGACACGGCGGGGGCCGAGGCCAGGAGGGGGAAGATCGCCAGCATGGGGATGACGGCGATGTCCTGGAAGAGGAGCACGGCAAAGGAGCTCTGGCCGCCCGAGGTCTTGAGCAGGCCCTTCTCGCTCAGGGTCTGGAGCACGATGGCGGTGGAGGAGAGGGACAAGGTCAGGCCGACGGCGACCGCGGCCTTCCAGCCCAGCCCGAGGGCCAGGCACAGGCCGGCCACGGCGGAGGCCGTGAGGGTCACCTGGAGCCCCCCGAGCCCCAGGATCGGCGCGCGCAGGCGCCACAGCAGGCTCGGCTCGAGCTCGAGCCCTACCAGGAAGAGCATCATCACCACGCCGAACTCGGCGAAGTGCAGCAGATCCTGGCCTTCCTGCCCCACGAAGCCGAGCCCGAAGGGGCCGATGGCCACCCCGGCGAGGAGGTAGCCCAGCACGGAGCCGAGCCCGAGGCGCTTGGCGATGGGCACCGCGACCACGGCCGCCAAGAGGTAGACGAAGGCCTGGGCGAAGAATCCCTCGGCGTGCATCGCCCGCCTCAGCGGCTCAGGAGCCGGTCCAGGTGGGAGTTCAGGCGCGGCTCGGCACGGGCGGCCTCCCGGTCGAGCCGCCCGTCGCGCAGGGCCTCGAGGGCGAGGCGGTAGTCGCTCGCCGCGCCCTCGATCTCGGCGGGCGTGATCCGCAGGGTGTTGTGGACCACGAAGGGGGGCAGGAAGTCCATGCCGCACAGGTGCACGGCCTGCTCCAGGGGCGCAAGCAGCTCGCGGATGGTGAAGCGGTTGAGGCCGTCGCGCTGGTAGGCGGCGTCGCTGCCGCCGGTGGTGATGGCCGAGAGCCAGGTCTTGCCCCGCAGCGCCCCGCCCCCCTCGCCGTAGGCCCACCCGTAGGTGAGCACGGAGATCTTCCACTGGTTCACCAGCGGGGGGACCGTGTACCAGTAGAGGGGGTGCTGCATCACGATGAGGTCGTGGGCCGTCAGGAGGGCCTGCTCCTGCCTCGCGTCGACCTCGAAATCGGGGTAGGCCTCGTAGAGGTCGTGGAAGGTCACCCCGGGCAGCCCCTGGACCTCGCGGATGAGGCGCCGGTTCACCCGGGACTTCTCCAGGGCGGGGTGGGCGAAGAGGAGCAGGATGCGCATGGGCTCGGAAGCCTTTGCAGCAGGGTGCTGAAAGACTCCATCCGTGGGTCTTTCAGCTACGGGTTTTCGGGGACGGCCCCTTCGAACCCTCACGAATCATTTCGCTTTCCAAGCGCCGTGATTCGGCGCCCCATCCATGGGGCGCACGCAGGCTGCTCCTTCAGCAGCCTGCGGGGACGCGGCCCTGCTCCCGGCTCGTGGGAATAGCGTGTATCACGGCGTTCGGAGGGGCGTCAACGCGGCTGCTTGGCCTGTCGCGCCCGGTCCGGTAAGATTCGTTCCACGCCGCCGGGAGGGGATCGTTGCCAGCGATCCGGCCCAACGCCCCCCTCTTCCCCTTGGGTCCCGGGCGGTCCGAGCGCGAGGCGACGGAGGACGAATGAGCGTTTCCCCCGAGGGATCCGGTGAGCGGGTCCTCGAAGCCATTCCCGACGCCGCCCTCGCCGTGGCGGCCGACGGCACCATCGACCGGGCCAATGCGTCGGGCTACCGCCAGCTCTTCGAGGCCAATCCGCACCCCATGTGGGTCTATGACCTGGAGACCCTAAGGTTCCTGGCGGTCAACGAGGCGGCGGTGCGCAAGTACGGGTACACGCGCCAGGAGTTCCTGGGGATGACCCTGGCCCACATCCGGCCCCCCGAGGACGTGGACCGGCTCCGGGCCAACGTCGCCCGGGTGGGCTCCGGCCTCGACGAGGCCGGCCTGTGGCGGCACCGGACCAAGGGCGGCGCCGACCTCGACGTGGAGATCGTCTCCCATACCCTGGAGTGGGAAGGGCGAGCGGCCGAGCTCGTGCTCGCCCACGACGTGACCGCGCGGCGGCACGCCGAGGAGCGCCTGGCGGTGGTCACACGGCTCTACGCGGTCCTGAGCCAGATCAACCAGGCCATCGTCCGGGTGCGGGAAAGGGACGCGCTCTTGGGTGCCCTCTGCCAGGTTGCCGTGGAGCACGGGCGCTTCCGGATGGCCTGGGTGGGGCTCGCCGGCGAGGCCACGGGCGCCGTCGTGCCCGCGGCGAGCGCCGGGCACGAGGAGGGGTATCTCTCGGCGCTTCGGGCCGCCTGGGGCGCCGGCGCGACCCGTCCGGGCCCCACCGCGGAAGCCCTGGCGAGCGGGGCCGTCGGGATCTGCGACGACATCGCGTCCGATCCCCGGACCGCCGCGCAGCGCGACGAGGCCCTGCGCCGCGGGTACCGGTCCATGGCCGCGGTGCCGTTTCGGGTTCGGTCCCGGGTCGTGGGCACCCTGAACCTCTACGCCGGGGAGCCCGGCTTCTTCACGGAGGAGGAGCGGCAGCTCCTGGAGGAGATCGGGGCCGACATCTCCTTTGCCCTCGACGCCATGGAGACGGAGCGCGAGCGGCGCCGGGCCGAAGCGGATCTTCGCCGCCGCACCGCGGGCCTCGCCACCCTGGTGGACGCCAGCCGCAGCCTGGCGGCCACCCTGGATCTGGCCCGGATCCTCCAGGCCACGGCCGACGGGGCGGCCCGGCTCTTTTCCCTCGATACGGCCGCCGTGTACCTGATCGACGGGGACGGGGTGCGCCTGTACGCCACCGCGCCCCCGATCCCCCCCGACTTTCCCGACAGCTTGCGCCGGGCCCCCCTGGCCGAGCATCCCCACATTCGAGAGGCCATCGTCTCCCGGGAGCCGGTGCTCCTTCCCGACGCGGCGACGGCCCGGCTCACCCCCGCCGAGGAGACCGCGCGCCGGTCCAGGGATCTGCGCTCCGTCCTCTACCTGCCCCTGCTCGCCGGCGAGGAAACCCTGGGCGTCCTGATCGTGGCGTCTTCGGGGGAGCCCCAGGACTTCTCGGAGGGCGAGGTGGGCCTGTGCCGTACCCTGGCCAACCTGGCGGCTTTGGCGGTGACCAACGCGCGCCTCTACGAGGCTGGCCTTGCCCGCGCCGCCGAGCTGGAGCAGCGGGTCGCCGAGCGGGACCGGGCCGAGGAGGAGCGGGAGGTCCTCCAGGCGCAGCTGGCCCACGCCCAGAAGCTGGAGGCCGTGGGCCGTCTGGCGGGCGGCGTGGCCCACGACTTCAACAACATGCTGGACGTCATCCTGGGGAGGGCGGAGCTGGCGCTTCGCCGGCCCGCGGCGCAAGGCCCCCTGCGCCGCGACCTGGAGGAGATCCTCCAGGCAGCGGAGCGCTCTTCGGTTCTCACGCGCCAGCTCCTGGCCTTCGCCCGCCGCCAGGCCGTGAGCCCCCAGGTGCTCGACCTCAACGGCGCCGTGGAGGGGCTCTTGCAGATGCTGCGGCGGCTCATCGGGGAGGATGTCGAGCTGGATTGGCAGCCGGGCGCAGGAGCGGGGCAGGTGCGCCTCGACCCCTCCCAGCTCGATCAGCTTCTGGCGAACCTCGTGGTCAACGCCCGGGACGCCATCGCCGGAACCGGCAGGATCACCCTGGAGACCCGGGGTGTCGTGCTGCGGGAGCGCCGCAGCGCCCGGGGCGAGCCCGTGGCGCCCGGCAGGTATGCTCTTCTGTGCGTGGCCGACGACGGCTGCGGCATGGACGAGAAGACCCTCGCCCACCTCTTCGAGCCCTTCTTTACCACGAAGGAGCCCGGGCGCGGCACGGGGCTCGGCCTCGCCACGGTCTACGGCATCGTGCGCCAGAACGGGGGCTTCGTGGAGGTGCGAAGCGAGCCCGGGCGCGGCACGCGCTTCGACGTCTACCTGCCCTGGGCGCCGGAGGGCAGCGCGGGGGACGGGGACGGGGCGGGAGG
>JBFLZB010000193.1 GCA_040756475.1 Thermodesulfobacteriota bacterium | reverse complement strand
CCCCCGCGCCGGCCGGCGCGCCCGCCCCCCCCCCCCGCCCCCGCCCCCCCCCCCCCCCCCCCCCCCCCCCCCCCCCCCGGGGCCGTGCCATCACCCGTAATACTCCTGCAGCGACTTCACCCCGAGCTCCGAGCGGCGCAGGCTGCGGATCGCGGAAACGGCTGCCCGGGCGCCGGCGAGCGTGGTGAAGTAGGGGATCTGGTACTCCAGGGCCGTGCGGCGGATGTGGTAGGAGTCGGCCATGGCCTTGGCCCCCTGGGTGGTGTTGATGAGGAGGTCCACCTCGCCGTTGACGATCACGTCCACCACGTTGGGGCGCCCGTCCTGCACCTTGAGGACGGTGCGCACGGGGATGCCCTCCCTCTCCAGGAACGCCGCGGTGCCCCGGGTGGCGATGAGGGAGAGCCCCTCCTCCACCAGGCGCCGGGCCACCTGGGCCACGGCGGGCTTGTCCTCGTCGCGCACCGAGACGAAGACCGTGCCCACGGTGGGCAAGCGGTTGCCGGCAGCGACCTGGCTCTTGGCGAAGGCCTTGCCGAAGTCGTCGTCGATGCCCATGACCTCGCCGGTGCTCTTCATCTCGGGGGAGAGGGTGGTGTCGACCCCGGGGAACTTCACGAAGGGGAAGACCGCCTCTTTGACGCTCACGTGGCGCGGCACCACCTCCTGGGTGAAGCCGAGCTCGTCGAGGGTCTTCCCGGCCATGACCCGGGCGGCGATCTTCGCCAGGGGAACCCCCGTGGCCTTGGACACGAAGGGCACCGTGCGGCTCGCCCGGGGGTTGACCTCGAGGACGTAGATCGTCCCGTTCTGGATCGCGAACTGGATGTTCATGAGGCCCACGACCCGGAGGCCGAGGGCCAGCGCCGCCGTCTGGCGCCGGATCTCCTCCACGAGATCCGCCCCCAGGCTGTAGGGGGGAAGGGAGCAGGCCGAGTCGCCCGAGTGGACTCCCGCCTCCTCGATGTGCTCCATCACGCCCCCGATCACCACCCGGGTGCCGTCGCAGATCGCGTCCACGTCCACCTCGATGGCGTCGTTGAGGAATCGGTCCACGAGCACCGGGTGCTCGGGGCTCGCGGCCACCGCGTCGCGCATGTAGGTCTTCAGGGCCTTCTCGTCGTACACGATCTCCATGGCCCGACCGCCGAGCACGTAGGAGGGCCGCACCACCACCGGGTACCCGATGGTCCGGGCCACGGCCTCGGCCTCCTCGGGGCTGCGGGCGATGCCGTTGTCGGGCTGCTTGAGGCCCAGCTCCCGCAGGAGCTTCTGGAAGCGTTCCCGGTCCTCGGCGAGGTCGATGGAGTCGGGAGAGGTGCCGATGATGGGCACCCCCGCGGCCTCCAGCGCCCGGGCGAGCTTCAAGGGCGTCTGTCCCCCGAACTGGACGATCACCCCCCAGGGCTTCTCCCGGTCCACGATGTTGAGCACGTGCTCCAGGGTGAGGGGCTCGAAGTAGAGCCGGTCCGAGGTGTCGTAGTCGGTGGAGACGGTCTCGGGGTTGCAGTTGACCATGATGGTCTCGAACCCGTCTTCGGCGAGCCCGAATACCCCGTGGACGCAGCAGTAGTCGAACTCGATGCCCTGGCCGATGCGGTTGGGGCCTCCCCCCAGGATCATGACCTTCTTGCGGTCCGTGGGGTCTGCCTCGCACTCCGACTCGTAGGTGGAGTAGAGGTAGGGGGTCTGGGCCGCGAACTCGGCCCCGCAGGTGTCCACCCGCTTGAAGACCGCCCGGATGCCGTCGTGCGCGCGCCACTTGCGGACCTCGGCCTCGGCCACTCCCAGGAGCTGCCCCAGACGAAGGTCGGCAAAGCCCCACTCCTTGGCCTCCCGGAGCACCTCGGCCGGGGGACGCCCCGGGCCGCCCCGGGAGCTCCGGAAGGTGCGGACCTCCTCCTCGAAGTCCACGATCTGGCGCAGGTTCTCCAGGAACCAGGGGTCGATGCCCGTGAGCCCCTGGATCTGCTCCAGGCGAAAGCCCCGCCGGTAGGCCTCGGCCAGCCAGTAGAGCCGGTCGGGGTTGGGCACCCGGAGCTTCCGGACGACCTCGTCCCGAAGCTCCTCGTCGTCCATCCCTTCCCACCGGCGCACGGGGGAGACCAGGCCGTAGCGGTCCTGCTCCATGCTGGCCACGGCCTTCTGGAGGCTCTCCTTGAAGGTGCGGCCGATGGCCATGGCCTCGCCCACGCTCTTCATCTGTACCGTGAGGGTGGTGTCGGCCTTGGGGAACTTCTCGAAGGCGAACCGGGGGATCTTGGTCACCACGTAGTCGATGGTGGGCTCGAAGCAGGCCGGGGTCTCCCGGGTGATGTCGTTGGGGATCTCGTCGAGCGTGTAGCCCACGGCGAGCTTGGCGGCGATCTTGGCGATGGGGAACCCCGTGGCCTTGGAGGCGAGCGCCGAGGAGCGGCTCACCCGGGGGTTCATCTCGATGACCACCATCCGGCCGGTCTTGGGGTCCACGGCGAACTGGATGTTGGACCCCCCGGTATCGACCCCGATCTCGCGGATCACGGCGACGGCCGCGTCCCGCATGATCTGGTACTCCTTGTCGCTCAAGGTCTGGGCGGGGGCCACGGTGATGGAGTCGCCCGTGTGCACCCCCATGGGGTCGAGGTTCTCGATGGAGCAGATGATGACGACGTTGTCCTTGCCGTCGCGCATCACCTCGAGCTCGTACTCCTTCCACCCGATGACCGACTCCTCCACCAGCATCTCGGTGACGGGGCTCTGGTCCAGCCCCCACTGGACCATGCGCTCGAACTCCTGCCGGTTGTAGGCGATGCCCCCCCCGGAACCCCCGAGGGTGAAGGAGGGCCGCAGGATCGCCGGGTAGCCGATCTCGTCCACGATCCGCAGGGCCTCGGCCACGCTGTGGGCGTACCCCGAGCGCGGCAGATCGAGCCCGATGCGCTGCATCGCCTCCTTGAACTGGGCCCGGTCCTCGGCCTTCTGGATGGCCGGGAGCTTGGCGCCGATGAGCTCGACCCCGTACTTGTCCAGGATGCCGAGCTTGGCCGCCTCCACCGCGGTGTTGAGCGCCGTCTGGCCCCCCAGGGTGGGCAGGAGCGCCTGGGGCCGCTCCCTCTCCAGGATCCGCTCCACCGACTCCACGGTCACCGGCTCCACGTAGGTGCGGTGGGCCAGCTCCGGGTCGGTCATGATGGTGGCCGGGTTCGAGTTGAGGAGCACGACCGTGTACCCCTCCTCCCGCAGGGCCTTGCAGGCCTGGCTGCCGGAGTAATCGAACTCGCAGGCCTGCCCGATGACGATGGGGCCGGCCCCGATGATGAGGATCTTCTCGATGTCGGTGCGTTTGGGCATGGATGGGCTCTTTGCTGTTGACGATGGGCTATTGGAAACGTCCTCTCACGCAAAGACGCAAAGGCGCAAAGAAGATCTGTTCCTGGTTCCGAAAACCAGACGATCCTGCCTTCCTTTGCGAGCTTTGCGGCTTTGCGTGAGGCAAGCCTCTTACCCGTTCTTTTCCATCATTTCCACGAACCGTTCGAAGAGGTGCGAGGCGTCGTGGGGGCCGGGGCTGGCTTCGGGGTGGTACTGGACGCTGAAGAGGGGGACATCCTTGTGGACGAGCCCCTCCACGGTGTGGTCGTTCAGGTTCAGGTGGGTCACCGTCACGGCGCCCTTGTGCTCGGAGCGCTGGAGGCTCTCGTGGTCCACCACGAAGTTGTGGTTCTGGCTCGTGATCTCCACCTTGCCGGTGGTCAGGTCCTTTACCGGCTGGTTGCCCCCGTGGTGGCCGAACTTGAGCTTGACCGTCGTGCCCCCAAGCGCCAGGCCGATGATCTGGTTGCCCAGGCAGATCCCGAAGATGGGCACCTTGCCCAGGAGCTTGCGCACCGCCTCGGCGGCGTAGGGCACCCCCTGGGGGTCCCCCGGGCCGTTGGAGAGGAAGACCCCCTGGGGTCCCAGGGCCAGCACCTCCTCGGCGGTGGTGTGGGCGGGCACCACGGTGACGTCGCATCCCACGGCGGTGAGGCGCCGCAGGATGTTGTACTTGACCCCGAAGTCGTAGGCCACGACTTTGTAGGCCCCCGGCCGCCGGGGCGTGCGGTAGCCCTCGCCCAGGGCCCAGTCCCCCGTCTCCCACCGGTAGGGCTTGGAGCAGGTGACCTCCTTGACCAGGTCCCGGCCCTCGATCCCGGGGGCGGCCCGGGCCTTGTCCACCAGGCGGTCCGCGTCCAGGTCCCCCGTCGAGATGACTCCGATCATGGAGCCCTGCTCCCGCAGGCGCCGGGTGAGGGCGCGGGTGTCGACCCCCTGGATGCCCACGATGCCCTGGTCGGCCAGGAACCGGTGGAGGCTCCTGGTGGCGCGCCAGTTCGACGGCGTCTCCCACGCCTCCTTGACGATGAACCCCTCCACGTGGATGCGGGAGGACTCGTAGTCCTCGTCGTTCACCCCGTAGTTGCCGATCTCGGGGTAGGTCATGGCCACCATCTGGCCCTTGTAGGAGGGGTCCGAGAGGACCTCCTGGTACCCCATCATGCTGGTGTTGAAGACCACCTCCCCGGCGGTCTCCCCCTCGGCCCCGAAGGACCAGCCGGAGTAAACCGTGCCGTCGGAGAGGGCGAGCAGGGCTTTCTTCATCGGATCTCCCCAGTGTCGAGATTCTCGGCCGCCACGCGGCCGTCCAGGTACACGGTCTTCCCCCCCACCAGGGTGCGCACGACCCGCCCCTTGAGCTTCATGCCCGTAAAGGGGCAGTTTCGGGCCTTGGAGTAGAAGCGCGCGGGGTCCACCACCTGCTCCGCCTCCAGGTCCACGAGCACCAGGTCCGCGGGCGCCCCGGGGGCGAGGGTCCCCCCCGGGAGGCCGAGCGCCCGGGCCGGGCCCCAGGTGAGCGCCGCCACCACCCGGTGGAGGGGGGCGACCCCTTCGTGCACGAGCCGCAGGGAAAGGGCCAGGCTCGTCTCCAGGCCCACGACCCCGTTGGCGGCAGCCTCGAACTCAAGCTCCTTCTCGTCGGCCGCGTGGGGGGCGTGGTCGGTGGCGATGGCGTCCACCACTCCCCGGGCCACAGCCTTCTGGACCCCCTCCACGTCGGCGATCTCCCGAAGCGGCGGGTTCATCTTGAACCGGGTGTCGAAGCCCCGCACCGCGTCGTCGGTGAGGGTGAAGTAGTGGGGGGCGGTCTCCCCGGTCACCGCGAGCCCCAGGCGCTTGCCCCACCGGAGGAACTCCACGCTCCCCCGGGTGGAGAGATGGGCCAGGTGCAGGCGCCCCCCGGTGCGCCGCAGGAGCAGGAGGTCGCGCACCACCTGCACCTCCTCGGCTTCTGCCGGCTGGGCCGGGAGGCCGAGATAGGCCGAGGTGAGCCCCTCGTTCATGCACCCCCCGGCGGCGAGCTCCAGGTCCTCGCAGTGGCTCACCACGGTCAGCCCGAAGCCCTTGGCGTACTCCAGGGCCCGGCGCATGAGGAGGCTCGAGGAGACGGGGCGGCCGTCGTCGGTCACCGCCACGCACCCGGCCTCGGCGAGCTCGCCCATCTCCGAGAGGTCCTCCCCCTTGAGCCCCTTGGAAACGGCCCCCACGGGGTAGACCCGGCACAGGCCCCCCGACCGGGCCTTCTCGAGGATGTAGCGGGTGACCTCCGCGTTGTCGTTCACGGGGTTGGTGTTGGGCATGCAGGCCACCGCCGTAAAGCCCCCCGCCGCCGCCGCCCGGGTGCCCGTGGCCACCGTCTCCTTGTACTCGTAGCCGGGCTCCCGCAGGTGCACGTGCACGTCGATGAGCCCCGGGAAGGCGTGGAGCCCCCCCGCGTCGATCACCGCCGCGGTGCCCGGGTCGAGGGAGGGCTCGATGGCCACCACCCGTCCCCCGGCCAAGGCGATGTCGCGCCGGCCGTCCACCCCCGACGCCGGGTCCACGAGATGGGCTCCCCGGATCACCAGCTCTAGGACGCCCATTCCGACCTCCCGCCCGCCAAGAGGTAGATCACCGCCATGCGCACCGCCACCCCGCTCTCCACCTGCTCCAGGATCACCGAGCGGGGACCGTCGGCCACCTCGGAGGAGATCTCCACCCCCCGGTTGATGGGCCCCGGGTGCATGACGATGGCGTCCGGGGCCGCGCCTTCCAGGACCCGGGCGTTCAGGCCGTAGAAGCGGGCGTATTCGCGCAGGCTCGGGAAGGAGGCCCTGCCCAGCCGCTCCTTCTGGATGCGCAGTGCCATTACCACGTCGGCCCCGGCCACGGCCTGTCCCAGGTCGCTCCCGGCCTCCACCCCGAGGCGCTCCACCTGGGGGGGGAGCATGGTGGGGGGGCCGCACACCCGCACCCGGGCCCCGAGCTTGGTCAGCGCGTGGATGTTCGAGCGGGCCACCCGGCTGTTGGCGATGTCTCCCAGGATGGCCACCGTGAGTCCCTCGATGCGGCCCTTGTGCTTGCGGATCGTGAAGAGATCCAGCAGCGCCTGGGTGGGGTGCTCGTGGCGGCCGTCGCCCGCGTTCACCACCGCCGCCTTTACCCGGGCGGCCACGAAGTCCGCGGCGCCCGCCGCGCAGTGGCGGATCACCAGCACGTCGGGGGCCATGGCCTCCAGGTTCTTCACCGTGTCGAGCAGCGTCTCCCCTTTGGAGACCGAGCTTCCCGAGGAGGAGAAGTTCACGGCGTCGGCCGAGAGGCGCTTCTGGGCGATCTCGAAGGAGACCCGGGTGCGGGTGGACGCCTCGAAGAAGCAGTTGACGACGGTCTTGCCCCGGAGGGTGGGCACCTTCTTCACCTCGCGCCGGGCCACCTCGGCGAAGCCCTCCGCCACGTCGAGGATGGCGACGATCTCCTCCGGGGCCAGGGGCTCCATCCCCAGAAGGTGGGGGCGGTCGAACCCCGGGCGGGCGGCCATCACGGCCCCTCCTGGGGGTCGGCGAGCAGGGCCGGTTCTACCAGGAGCACCGCGTCGTCGGCCGGGTCGCCCCCGAGGCGCACCTCCACCTCCTCGTCCCGCCCCGTGCGGATCACGTGGCCCGCGTAGTCGGGCTGGATGGGGAGCTCCCGGTGCCCCCGGTCCACGAGCACCGCGAGCTGGATGGCCCGGGGTCGGCCGAAGTCCATGAGGGCATCGAGCGCTGCCCGGGTAGTCCGGCCGGTGTAGAGCACGTCGTCCACCAGGACCACCGTGCGGTCGTCCAGGTCGAAGGGGATCTCCGTGGGCCGCAGCATGGGCCGGGCTCCGGTTCGGGCCAGGTCGTCCCGATAGAGGGTGATGTCGAGCCGCCCCACGGGCACTTCGGCCCCCTCCACAAGCCGGATCTGGTCCCGCAGTCGCGCGGCCAGGAGGTCGCCGCGGCTCACGACCCCCACCAGGGCAAGCCCCTCGGTACCCCGGTTGCGCTCCAGGATTTCGTGGGCCATGCGGGCCAGGGTCCGGCGCACGGCGGCGGCGTTGAGGAGCACGCGCCGGCTGGTGGGGTGCTGGGCCACGGTCTCACCTCAAAAAAAAGCCTTCTCTCGCGGTCGGAGAAGGCGGTCTGGCTGGCGGCGTGCGGGCGCTCATCCCTTCCTCGGTCGTCCCGGGCCTAGGAGTCGCAGAACTATAGCACCCCGGCCGCGGGGGGTCAACGTGAGCTCTGTGTTCAGAATGTGCCTTGCGGCGCGACCAAGCTAGATTTATTCTAAGCGCCATTTCCAACGCCCCGAGGGGCATCATGCGGAGGCACCCCATGAAGACTGTGCGACCCTTCCTGCTCTTTCTGCTAGCCCTCGTGCTCCTGGCCGGGCCGGCCGCGGGCGGCCCGCGAACTGAAGACGGCAGGGACGGTGTTGTCGTCGCGGCGGCAGAATGCCGGTGCGGGCCGGAGTGCAAGTGTGGGCATGGAGGCGAGTGCCGGTGCCCCATGAAGGGCGAAGGCCGCGAGTGCCGGTGCGGGCCCGAGTGCAAGTGCGATCACCAGGGCGGCTGCCAGTGCAAGATGGGAGAAGGCAAGGAGTGTAAGTGCGGCTCCGAGTGCAAGTGCGATCCTGCTGGCGGCTGCCAGTGCCCCATGAAGGGTGAGGACCGGGCGTGCAAGTGCGGCGCCGGGTGTCAGTGCGACGCCCAGGGGGGCTGCAAGTGCGGCCCTGGCGGCGGGCACAAGGGCGGCCACGGGGCCGGCCACAAGGGCTGAGCTTTTCTGTCTGCGAACC
>JBFLZB010000192.1 GCA_040756475.1 Thermodesulfobacteriota bacterium | reverse complement strand
AATCCCCCGGCGCCGTCCCCGTCTGGCGCCGCCGCTCCCGAAACTGGGCCGGGGCGGGCGGCGCGCCAAGGGACACGTAGACGAGGAGCCCGCCCCCGAGCACGCCGACGCGCTGCAGGAACTCCCTGCGGCCGATGCGCAGCCCCCAGGGAAAGGTCTCGACTGCGCCCCGCTCCCTCTCGTCTCCCATGGCGTTACCCTCCCGTGTCCGAGGACGCCGCCAGCACGGCCTCGACGATGCGCTTGTGGGCCCCGCACCGGCACAGGTTCCCCTCCAGCCCCCGGCGCACGTCCTCCTCCGTGGGGCTGGGGTTGGCGGCGAGCAGACTCACGGCCTTGAGGATCATGCCGGGGGTGCAGTAGCCGCACTGGAGCGCCCCGTGCTCTACGAAGGCCCGCTGCACGGGGTGGAGCTCCCCATCGGCCTCGAGCCCCTCGATCGTCACCACGTGCCGGCCCGCCACGTCGCCGACTCGGGTCTGGCAGGCCAGCGTAGCCGCACCGTCCACCAGCACGGTGCACGAGCCGCAGTGTCCCTCGCCGCAGCCGTACTTGGTGCCCGTGGCCCCGAGCTCGGTGCGGAGCACCCACAGGAGGAGCCTGTCTCCCTCCACGCGCAGGTCTACCGCGCGGCCGTTGAGGGAGAAGCGGACGGCGTCGGTCATCTTGCTCTCCTTGGGACGTGGGGACGGCGACCTGGGCTGCGGGGGCACCCGCGGCGGCGCGAGCGCCGCTGACGAGCCTAGCCTCGACTCTCCTCGCCGCAAGGACCGGAGGGTCGCCGAGCGCCGTCTCGCGAAGCCGGTCTTGCGACCGAACGCCCCTTCCCCCGCCCATCGGGGGGAGGACGCCCGCTTCCCGGCCCCGTCAGCGGGCGGGTACGAGCACCAGGTCGAAGACGCCGGAGCGATGACCGGCGGCGGGATAGTGCTGGGTCACCAGGGTCCGGTGGCCGGCGGCGGTGACCCGGACGTGGATGTGCGGGGGGCGGGAACCATAGGCGGGCGGAACGTTGCTCTCAAACGCATACGTCCCGTCCTCGCTGGAAACCACCGTGGCCCGGTGATCGTCGTCGTATCTTCCGTCCGGGCCGGCCAGCCAGAGCTCGATCCGGGCCCCGGCGATGGGCGGGCAGCCATCGGTCGACTTCACGACCCCCCGAAGCTCATAGCCCTCGCCCACGCTGGAGCGCACCGGCGCGCCGGGCTTGTAGAAGGGGCCGAGAGCGTCCGGCCGGGTGGGTGGGCACGAGCCGGCGAGGGCGGGCGCGCCGAGAGCCAACGAGAGCAACCCGAGCAGCATCAAGATACGCATCTTGTCCCTCCCTTCCGTCTCGGGGTCCCTCCCGCGAGGGGAAGGGACCGAAAAGGGAACCCCTGGAAGTAGCCTGCGGCTGCACCCCTCGGATGTCAAAGGCCCTTCTTCACAACCAGCCGGCACGCGCGACGGGCCGAATCCAGCCGCGGCGTCGTCCCCATTCCTTCCCCCTCTGCGACCCGAACGATGCTAGACTCCGGTGGGCGTCCCGGCAGGCAGTGAACTTGCCGGGGCGTGTGCCGGCGGCGGCAAGCAGAAGGGCCGTAACCTTCTCGCGAGGTGCGGAGGGGGTTTCTCGGACCCGGCCTGTCTCTGGGGAGAAGGAACGGGAGATGAAGAACACCGATGGGCCGAAGGGCTCGGCAGAAAAGGCCGAGAGTCTCGAGGGGCCCGAGAGGGGCGAAGGGGCCTTCGAGGGGCGGGCCGCCCCTGGCTCGCAACCCCAGGGAGATGGGGAGTCGGCCTCTCGCCAGGTGAGCCAGATCCTGCGGATCGTCCAGGCGCGCACGGGCCACGACTTCGCCTCCTACAAGCACAGCACCCTCCACCGGCGCATCCACCGGCGCCTCGCGTTCCACCGCCTCGGGGGGATGGAAGAGTACGCGGCCCTCTTGGAGGGCAGCCCCCAGGAGGCGATGGCGCTGTCTCGCGAGTTCCTGATAGGCGTCACCAGCTTCTTCCGCGACCCCGAGGCCTTCGAGGCCCTGCGCGGGGCGGTCTTCCCGGCACTCTTCGGGGGGGGCGGCCCGCGGGAGCCGGTGCGGATCTGGCACCCCTGCTGCTCGACCGGGGAGGAAGCCTACAGCGTCGTCATGCTGCTCCTGGAGCACCTGGCGGAGCGCGGCATCGACGCCGGCGTCCAGCTCTTCGCCACCGACATCGACGGGGCCGCGATTGCCAGGGCCCGGGCCGGGGTCTACCCCGCGGAGATCGAGGCCGACGTGGGCCCGGAGCGATTGACGCGCTTCTTCCGCCGGACGCAGGACGGCTACCAGGTGTCGGAGGTCCTGCGCAGGATGGTCGTCTTTGCCGAGCACAGCGTGATCCGAGACCCCCCCTTCACTCGGCTCGACCTCCTGGTGTGCCGCAACTTCCTCATTTACGTTGCCCCCAACCTTCAGCGGCGGCTGCTGACCCTCTTCCACGACGCCCTCAAGGCGGGCGGCCACCTCTTCCTCGGCAGCGCCGAGACGGTGGAGCCCCGCTCGGATCTCTTCGAGGCGGTGGACCATAGGTGGAAGGTCTTTCGGCGGGGGGAGGGCGGCGCGAGGAGAAGGGAGGCGGAACTGCCCTCCTTCGTCCTCGGGGGATCGCCCAGCCCCGGCTCCCTCGCCTGGGGGGAGGAGGCGCTGCTGGGACAGCACGCGCGGCCGTGGGCGACGGTCCCCGAGCCGGCTGCCGCGCCCTCCCAGACCGCCCCTTCAGACGGGGAGCTCGCCAAGCTCCCCGCCGAGGGACCGGCAAAGGATGCCCTGATCCGCCGGCTCCACAGACAGCTTCGCGCCACCGACGAGGAGCTCCGGGCCACGATCGCCAGGCTCGCCGCCGCCAACGAAGGGCTCACGGCGGCCAACGAGGAGCTCCTCTCCATGAACGAGGAGTTCCAGGCCACGAACGAGGCCCTCGTGAAGAGCGAGGAGCGGGTGCGGTCGAAGTTGGACATCATCCTGTCTCCCGAAGGGGACATCGCCGGCCTCGAGCTCGCCGACATCCTGGATGCCCCGGCGGTACAGGCGCTGGTGGACGACTTCTACCGGCTCGCCCGCATGCCGATGAGCATCGTCGACCTCAAGGGCCGGGTGCTGGTAGGCGTGGGGTGGCAGGCAATCTGCACCAAGTTCCACCGCGTCCACCCCGAGACCTGCCGCAACTGCCTCGAGAGCGACCTGGAGCTCTCGGCGGGGGTCCCGCCGGGGGAGTTCAGGCTCTACAAGTGCAGGAACAACATGTGGGACGTGGCGACGCCGGTAACCATCGGCGGCAGGCACCTCGGCAACCTCTTCATGGGCCAGTTCTTCTTCGAGGGAGAGCCGCTGGACTACGCGCTCTTCCGGCAGCAGGCGGCTCGGTACGGGTTCGACGAAAGGGACTACCTCGCTGCGCTCGAAGCCGTTCCCCGGCTGAGCAAGGAAGCCCTGGAGACGAGCCTAGCCTTCTTCTCGAAGCTGGCCGGCCTCCTCTCCAAGCTCGGCTACGGCAACATCAAGCTGGCCCGCGCCCTGGCCCAGCGCGAAGCGCTGACGCAGTCGCTGCGGCGAAGCGAGGCGCGGCTCAACCGTGCCCAGGAGATCGCGCACCTGGGGAGCTGGGAGCTCGACCTGCGGGAGAACCGCCTGTCGTGGTCCGACGAGGTGTACCGGATCTTCGGCCTCGAGCCCCAGGAGTTCGGCGCCACCTACGAGGCGTTCCTGGAGGCCGTGCACCCCGACGACCGCGCCGCGGTGGACGACGCGTACCGGGGCTCCCTTCTGGAGGGCCGAGATACCTACGAGATCGAGCATCGGGTGGTGCGCCGGGACACCGGCGAGGTTCGGGTGGTCCACGAGAAGTGCGAGCACGTCCGGGACGCCTCGGGGCAGATCGTGTGGTCGGGGGGGATGGTGCACGACGTCACCGAGGGCAAGCGCGCGGAGGCGGCGCTGCGCGAGGCGAAGGAGGCGGCGGAGGCGGCCAGCCAGGCGAAGAGCGAGTTCCTCGCCCGCATGAGCCACGAGATCCGCACCCCCATGAACGGCATCATGGGCATGACCGAGCTCGCGCTACTGGAGGGGGTCTCGCCGAAGGCCGAGCGGTACCTGGCGCTCGGGACGCAGTCGGCGAAGGACCTTCTCGACGTCATCAACGACATCCTCGACCTGGCGAAGGTGGAGGCCGGCAGGGTGGAGCTCGCCGCCGCAACCTTCGATCTGGGGCACCTGGTCGAGTCTGCGGTCGCCACCCTCGGGCTGGCGGCGCGTCGCAAGGGCCTCGAGCTCACCCATCGGGTGGACCCCTCGGTGCCCCTGCGGGTGGTGGGAGACGAAGGCCGGCTCCGGCAGGTGCTGACCAACCTGGTAGGCAACGCGGTGAAGTTCACCGAAAGGGGAGAGGTGGAGGTGACGGTCGGCCTCGCCGCCGGGGTGCCCCGTTCCGAGCTCCGGGTGGCGAGCTCAGCAGACGGAACCGGAAACCGGGAACCGGGAATCGGGAACCCGGTGACGCTCTGCTTTACGGTGCGCGACACGGGCATCGGCATCCCCGCGGAGAACCTGCCCTCGGTCTTCGACAGCTTCTCCCTCGCCACGAGGTCGACCCACGCCAAGTACGGGGGTACCGGCCTGGGGTTGTCCATCGCCAAGCACCTCGCGGAGCTCATGGGGGGTGAGATCTGGGCCGAGAGCGAGCCGGGCAGGGGCAGCGTCTTCTCCTTCACGGCCCGGCTGGCTCTTGCCGGGGAGGATTCGGCCCTGAAGGCAAGGCAAGAAGCGCAGGTTGGCGCTTTGGCTTGCCGGTTGCGGCTCCTCCTCGCCGAGGACAACCCGGTCAACCAGCTCTTCGCCAAAGCCCTCCTGGAGGCCCAGGGTCACCGGGTGGCGGTCGTCTCCGACGGCCTGGAGGCCCTGGAGGCGCTGGCGGCAGAGCCCTTCGACGCGGTCCTCATGGACGTGCAGATGCCGGGGCTCGACGGGGTGGAGGCCGCCCGCCGGGTGCGGCAGGGGAGGGTGGCCGGCACTCCCCCCGACCTTCCCATCGTCGCCCTCACGGCCCACGCGCTAACGGGCGACCGGGAGCGGTTTTTCGGGGCGGGGATGGACTACTACCTCTCCAAGCCCCTGGACCTCGGGGCACTGCGCGACGTGCTGGAGCGGATCGCCATCCGGCGCCGGGGAGGGACCCCAGGGAACCGTCGCCCCCCGAGCGGGTGACGTGCCCGGACGTCGGCTGGAGCGGTTGCCGCCTCGTGGGGACAGGTTCCTTCCGTTACCAGCGTGCCTCCAGCTCCGAGCACCTACGAACCTCGCAGACGACGATCTCCCCGAACGGGAGGCCACCCACAGGTTGGGCGGATGAACCCCAAAAGAGATCGGCCCCCAAGCGGGCAGGCCGGGGGGGGCAGCCTTGCCGCGCGAGGGGGCCGAAGGGGTGGGAGCCGGAGGACTCCCTCTACTGTCGAGTCCCACCCTCCCCGTCTACAAGGCGTCTACACGGCGAAGGATTGGGTCTCGTAAGTGCTGGCGCGCCAGTACCGCCGAAACTGGGCACTGGGAGGAGCAGGTTCGAGCCGCCGAGGGTCGAGCGCTGCGACATCGTAAGTAGTGGTTAATCTAGTGTTCTTAGCCTCAGCACAGAAGGTCGCCCTGGCTCCTGTGACCTGAACTGAAACTCATCTCACCGGTCGGCACCCGCCGTGTGCCGGGCCTGCGCGACGAGCTTGACCCCGAGCGCCGAGCACACCCGTGCGATGGTGTCGAACCGCGGATGCGCTCCTGGCCGCAAAGCCCTGTACAGAGCTTCCCGCGTCACGCCAGCGGCCCGCGACACCTCGCCCATGCCCCGTGCACGCGCCGCCACTCCCAGCGCGTGCGCCAGTTCGTCGGCGTCGCCTTCATCGAGCACGAGCGTGAGGTACGCCGCGATGTCGTCTTCCGTGCGAAGCTGGTCGGCCAAGTCGAATTCCGGCAGGTCGGCTACGCGGATCTTGTTCATGCTTCACTCCTCGATGCGGGCAGCCAGTCGCAGCGCCCGCGCGATATCGGCGGCCTGGGTGGATTTGTCGCCCCCGCCAAGCATCACGATGACCACGGCGCCCCGCTGCGTGTAGTACATCCGCCACCCGGGGCCGAAGTGCTCGCGCATCTCGTAGACGCCCTCGCCTACGAGCTTCACGTCGCCCAGGTTGCCCTGTTGGGCCCGGTCGAGCCTTCGGCTCAGGCGGATACGCGTGGTCCGGTCCTTGAGGCCGGAGAGCCACGCGTCGAACTCCGGCAACGTCTTGACCGCAAACATGAGGCCGATTGTAACCTAACGATTACAAAACTTCGAGGGGGCGCCTCGCCTCGCACGCTTCGATGAAGGCCGGGCGAAGTTTGGGAAGAGATGGGCGAAGATCAGGGCCCGGGTCAGCACGGGGCCGGACTTCGCGGGGGCACGAGCTTATCCTGCTCGGTGTCGTCCGCCCTTGCGGAAGGGTGGTTGTGCGGCCACGCCCCCTATGACCCGAGTTCCACCCCGGCTCTGCGGAAATCAGTCGGGAGATCGCGGCTAAAGCAAGACGGTCTTGTAGCTCACGGAAGTGCGCGCCTCGCGGGGTGCCCAGTTTGGGATTGCCTGGGGTGTGCGAAAGAGGGAAAGGCAAAAAATGCAGGGGTTACGGCTCGTTACCGTAACCCCTGGTCCTATTCTATGGCGCGCCCGGCACGACTCGAACGTGCGACCTGCGGATTCGAAGTCCGAAAAATACCTCTCCCCGGCAGCCCACGCCCACGCCCGAAAACTGCCGATTAAGCCAGCCAATCCAACAATCTGGACCTTGCGCCGTTTCGCGCCTTGACGCGCGGAATACCGTCGTTTACTCTGCTTCCTGTCGTACCGGTGTCGTACCGAGCCCGAACGGGCCCCCAGACCGGAGGCAGGAAATGGGACGCGAGGCGAAGCGGCACGGCCCCCAGAAGTTGACCAAGACCGTTGTTGAGGCCGTCACCCCGCCGAAGGCCGGCCGGCTCTTCATTCGGGATACCGAGTTGCGGGGCTTCGGGCTGCAAGTGACCCCCAACGGCCGCAAGACCTTCTTCTTGGAGAGACGCCTGCCGGGACAGAAGGACCCCCGGCGCGTCACCCTGGGGCACTACCCCGACCTCCGCGTGGACGAGGCACGCAAACAGGCACTCGACCACGCGGCGAAGATCGCGAAGAACGAGAACCCCGTTGCAGACAAACGGCGCGCGGAGGCCGAAGCCGTCACCCTGGGGAAGGCGGTGGCCGCCTACCTCGCCGGCCGCGACCTCAAGCCTCGCACCGTGCGCGACGTGAACGCCGCCATGAAAGACCTTGGGGGCTGGCAAGACCGCCGCCTCCTGGACCTCACCCCCGACGCGGTACAGAGGAAACACCGGGAGTTGTCCAAGGCCTCCCCGGCCCGGGCGAACCTGACCATGCGATACCTGCGGGCCGTCTGGAACCACGCCAGCGCGGCGACCGCGGCCCCAGACGGGACCCCGGTGCTCCCCCCCTCCCCGGTGGCGCGCCTGTCCGCCCTCAAGGCCTGGAACCGCGTGGACCGCCGGAAGACCGTGGTGAAGAAGGCCGACCTGCGGCCCTGGTTCCAGGCCGTCCTGAAGCTGCCGCGCTCGACCCCGCGGGACTTCCTCCAGACGGTCATCCTCACCGGGCTTCGCCGCTCCGAGGCCCTGGGGCTGACCTGGGATCAAGTGGACCTCGAAGAGGGTACCTTGACAGTGACCGACACCAAGGCCCGGCGGGACCACACGCTGCCGCTCGGAACCTACCTCCGCGACCTCCTGAAGGCCCGGAAGAAGAAGGCCGCCGGCCCCCTGGTGTTCGCCGACAAGCTGGGCCGGCCCTACTCGAACGTCCGCTATGCCCTCGACGCGGTAGAGGAGGCCTCCGGGGTCTCGTTCTGTATCCACGACTTGCGGAGGACGTTTGCGACCGTGGCCGAATCCCTGGACGTGAGCGCCTATGCCGTCAAGCGCCTTCTGAACCACGCCACGGCTGGCGACGTGACCGCCGGGTACCTTGCCGAGTCCTTCGACACGGACCGGCTCCGGGGGCCGATGCAGCGGATCGAGGACACGATCCTTCGCCTCGGGGGCGTCAAGGGCGGGGCCGAGGTGGTTCGGTTCCCGGGCCCCCAGGAGGCCGCCGCCGGCTAGGCGACCTCTCCCCCCCCTCGACATGCGGCCCCCCC
>JBFLZB010000191.1 GCA_040756475.1 Thermodesulfobacteriota bacterium | reverse complement strand
CGCCCTGGCGGCCGCCGAGGCCGAGTCGTACACCCTGGGGGAAAAGGTGCGCTCGTCGGTCAAGACCATCCCGTTCCTCGTGGTGGTGGTCCTGGTGCTCGCCTCCCTCTACACGGGCTGGGCCACCCCGAGCGAGGCGGCGGGGGTGGGGGCGTTCCTCATCCTCGTCACCGTGGCCGTCGTCTACCAGACCTACCGGCCCCGCCAGATCCGCGACATCCTGCTGCGCACCGCCCGGGAGAGCACGATGATCATGATGATTATCGCCACCTCCTTCCTCTTCGGGGCGGTGCTCACCAGCCTCTACGTCGCCCAGACCCTGGCCCAGGGCATCGTGGACCTCGAGCTCAACCGCTGGGTCGTGATGGCGCTTGTCAACGTGCTCCTCCTTGTGCTGGGGTGCTTTTTGCCCCCCGTCGCGATCATCCTGATCCTCTCGCCGATCCTCCACCCCATCATCACAGGGCTGGGGTTCGACCCCATCTGGTTCGGGGTGGTGATGACGCTCAACCTCGAGGCCGGGCTCGTGACGCCCCCCGTGGGACTCAACCTCTACATCGTGCAGGGGATCGCCCCGGAGATCCCCATCGGCACGGTGCTCCGGGGGGTGGTGCCGTTCATCTTGCTCCTGCTCCTGGGAATCGTCATCCTGTGCGCCTTCCCCGGCCTGGCCACCTGGCTGCCGGCGCACATGATCGGCTGAGAGGATCGTGGATATGGAGCCAACGTTGCCGCTTGCGGGCCTCAAGGTGCTCGACCTCACCCGGGTCCTCGCGGGCCCCTACTGCACCATGGTGCTCGCGGACCTGGGCGCCGAGGTGGTGAAGGTGGAGGTGCCCGGCATCGGGGACGACGCGCGCCACTTCGGCCCCTTCGTGGGCACGGAGAGCGCCTATTTCATGAGCCTCAACCGCAACAAGGAGAGCATCACCCTGAACCTCAAGGACGAGCGGGGCCGGGAGCTCTTCCTCTCTCTGCTCACGTCCTTCGACGTGCTCGTGGAAAACTTCCGCCCCGGCACCATGGAGAAGCTGGGGCTCGGGTACGACCGCCTCGCCCGGTCCCACCCTGGGCTGGTCTACGCGGCGGCCTCGGGCTTCGGGCACACCGGGCCCTACCGCCTCAAGCCCGCCTACGACGTGGTGGTGCAGGGGATGGGGGGCATCATGAGCATCACCGGGCACCCGGGCGGGCCCCCCACCCGGGTGGGGGCCTCCATCGGGGACATCACCGCCGGCCTCTTCACCGCCATCGGCATCCTGGCCGCCCTGCGGGCCCGGGAGGAGACGGGGAAGGGGCAGATGGTGGACGTGGCCATGCTCGACTGCCAGGTGGCCATCCTGGAAAACGCGCTCGCCCGCTACGAGGTCTCGGGCCAGGTGCCGGGCCGGATCGGCAACCGCCACCCCTCCATCACCCCCTTTACCTCGGTCCCCGCCTCCGACGGCCATCTCATCCTCGCCGTCGGCAACGACGCCCTGTGGGAGAAGTTCTGCCGCCTCGTGGGGCGGGGCGACCTCTGGGCCGACCCGGAGTTTCGCACCAACCACGACCGCACCGAGAACTGGGGCCGCCTCGAGCCCCTGCTGGCCGAGGTCTTCGCGGGTCGCACCACCGCCGAGTGGCTCGCCCTCCTGGAGGGTGCCGGTATCCCCTGCGGCCCCATCAACGGCATCGAACAGGTGGTGGAAGATCCCCAGATCGCCGCCCGGGAGATGGTGGTGGAGGTGGAGCACCCGGTGGCGGGCCCCCTCAAGATGGCCGGGTGCCCCGTGAAGCTCTCCGGCGCCCCGCGCCAGTGGCTGCGCCGCCCCTCGCCCCTGCTCGGCGAGCACACCGAGCAGGTGCTCCGGGAATCGCTCGGCCTGGGCGCTGAGGAGGTGCGGGCCCTGCGGGAGGCGGGGGTCGTGTAGCAAGGGAACCACCACCCCCCGAGGGAACCGCCACCCCCCGAGGGAACCGCCACCCATCGGTATCGGTATCGCTATCGGGATCCCCATCCCCATCGGGATCGAAATCCCCACCGACCCCGCCAGCGGCCTCCCGAGCGACGCCCCCCCTGGACCACTCCCCGCCCCAGGCCCGCCTTGACACGCCGTTTTCGGCTGTACTACGGTTTCTTCACCTTCGGGCGGGACCTCCCCATGGGAGCTTCGGGCCCGCCGTCTTTCCCAGAGCAGAAAGTGGGTCTGCCCGATGGAGTCCTTCGAGGTCCTGGTGCTCGGCAGCGGCATTGCCGGCCTTTCCCTTGCGCTCCAGGTGGCCGGCCGCGGCCCCGTGGCCGTGGTCACCAAGAAGGACCGCGGCGAGTCCAACACCAACCTTGCCCAGGGGGGCATCGCCGCGGTGCTGGACCCGGCCGACTCCTTCGAGGCCCACGTCCAGGATACGCTGACGGCCGGAGCCGGCTTGTGCCATCCCGACGTGGTGGCCCGGGTGGTGCGCGAAGCGCCCGGCGAGATCGCCCGCCTGGCGCGCTGGGGGGTCTCGTTCACCCCGTCGGCCACGCCGGGTCTTCCCTACGACCTGGGTCGAGAGGGAGGGCACAGCCGCCGCCGCATCGTCCACGCCCGGGACATGACCGGCCGAGAGGTGGAGCAGGCGCTCCTGCGGCGGGCCAAGGAGCACCCCAACATCCGGTTCTTCGAGAACCACTACGCGGTGGACCTTCTGGTCCGGCCGGGGCCGGGTGGGGCACCGCGGTGCTTCGGCGCGTACGTGTTGGGGCCCGGGGGCGCCGTGGAGTCCTTTCCCGCGCGGGTCACCGGGCTGGCCACGGGGGGCGCGGGGAAGGTGTACCTGTACACGTCGAACCCCGACATCGCCTCCGGCGACGGCGTGGCCATGGCCTTCCGGGCCGGGGCCCGGGTGGCCAACCTCGAGTTCATGCAGTTCCACCCCACCTGCCTCTTCCACCCCTACGCAAAGAACTTCCTCATCAGTGAAGCGGTACGGGGAGAGGGCGGGGTGCTCAGGCTGGCCAGCGGCGAGGCGTTCATGGAGCGCTATCACCCCCTGGGGTGCCTGGCCCCCCGCGACATCGTGGCCCGGGCCATCGACGCCGAGATGAAGCGCCGGGGGGACGAGTGCGTCTTCCTCGACATCACCCACCGGCCCCCGGACTTCGTGCGGGAGCGGTTCCCCGGCATCCACGCCCGGTGTCTGGAGCTCGGCATCGACATCACTGCCCAGCCCATCCCGGTGGTCCCCGCCGCCCACTATCTGTGCGGGGGCGTGGTGGTGGACGACTGCGCCCGCACGTCGATCCCGGGCCTGTACGCGGTGGGGGAGGTAGCCTGCACCGGGCTGCACGGCGCCAACCGCCTGGCCAGCAACAGCCTGCTCGAGGCGCTGGTCTTCGCCACCGCCGCAGCGGGGGACGCGGGGCAGTGGCTCGACGCCGCCGCCCCACCCCTGCCGCCGGTGGAGCCGTGGGACGACTCGGGCACCACCGACAGCGACGACGAGGTGGTGGTGACCCAGAACTGGGACGAGATCCGCCGGTTCATGTGGAACTACGTAGGGATCGTGCGCACCGACAAGCGCCTGGCCCGGGCCCGGCGGCGCATGGACCTGCTCCTGGAAGAGATCGGCGAGTACTATCGGAACTTCCGGGTAACCCCCAACCTGGTGGAGTTGCGAAACCTCGCCCTGGTTGCCGACCTCATGATTGGCTGCGCCATGACCCGAAAGGAGAGCCGGGGGCTCCACTACAACCTGGACCACCCGGCCACCGACGCCGCTTGGCAGCGCGACACGGTCCTGGAGGGCCCGCTTCCGTGACCCCGCGTCCCTACCCCGAGACCATCCTGGTGGTGGACGACACCGAGTTCATGGTGAAGATGCTCGACGACATCTTCGGCGGCGCCGGATACCGGGTCCACGCCGCCCGGAGCGGGGAGGAGGCCCTGGCCCTCTACGAGGAGGCGCTGCCGGACCTGGTAACCCTGGACGTGGTCATGCCCGGCCTGGACGGCATCGCGACCCTGGAGCGGCTGCGGCGCCTCGATCCCGCCTGCCGGGTCATCATGGTCTCGGGGGTGGGCCAGGAGGAGCGGGTCCTCGCCGCTCTCCAGCGGGGAGCCCGAAACTACGTCCTGAAGCCCTTCGAGCGGGAGAAGGTCCTCGCGGTGGCGCGCCGGGTGCTCGACGAGTACTGATTCTTCCCCGCGGCGAGACCGAGGAAACGAGATGGCGGCAGACGTGGTGATCACGGCCGAGGGCGACCGGATCCTCGTGAGGGTGGGGAGCGGGTTTTCCGGGCGCTTCTCCGAGCTCGTCGCCCAGGTGAGGGAGAAGATCCCGGGACTGGCGGTGGACTGGACCGCCGTGCGGGAGGCCTACCTCTTCGGCCGCGACCGACCGTTTCCCGTGGCCAGCCGGGATCCGGCGGAGACCCTCGCCGAGAAGGCAAAGATCCGTTTCAGCCCGGACGGACTCACCGCCTACCTCCTCCTCTTCCCCCCCAAGCCGCGGGGGCGGCGGATGGAGGAACCCCAGCTCCAGGCGCTGGCCGCCGCCTACGGCGTACCGGCACCCCTCGTGGACGCCGGGGCCCTGCGCCGGGCCCATCTGCACCGGGGTTCCCTCCAGCCCCAGGTGCTCGCCCGCGGCCGCCCGCCGGTGGACGGTCACCCCGCCTGGATCCACTGGTACGAGGGCCATCCCAGCGACCCCGAGGGGTTTCTCGCGGCGTACCGTGACCAGGGGGACTACCCCGACGCGGTCCTGGCCGAATGCCGGCCGGGACAGGCGGTGGGGGATTATCACCCCCCCGGCGCCGGAGCCGCCGGTACTTCGGTTCGCGGCGATGCTCTCGCCCCGTGCCCGGGGAGGGATCTCACCCAACTGGGCCCGGGGCTGCGGCGCGACGAGGCCCGCCGGGCCGTGGTGGCGGAGGCAGCGGGTCACCTGCGCCTCACGGGGATCGGGAGCACCCGGGCGGAGGTGGTCCCCCTGCTGCGGGTCGCCGACGCCCAGGAGCTCCGGGCCTTCGCCGGCGGCGTCTTTCCCGGCTCGGTGGTGGTGGACGGGGACCTGGAAGCCGGCTTTCCCGTGCGCATTCTGGGCGACCTGGAGGTGCGCGGCGCCCTGATCCGCTCCCCCGTGGAGGTGCTGGGTTCGCTCTTCGTGCGGGACGGCGTCATCCAGAAAGGCCGAGCGCCGGTGCGGGTGGGAGGGCTGGCCGTAGCGGCATTTCTCGACCACGCCTCCCTTCAGGCCCAGACCGTCCTGATCCGCCGGTACAGCCTGAAGAGCCAGGTCCTGGCCCTGGAGTCCGTGCTTACGGCCGATTCGGGGAGCATTCAGGGAGGATCGGCAGGAGCCGGCCGGGAGCTGCGGCTCGGCACACTGGGCTCCGGCAACGCCATGGCCACGGAGGCCGCGGCCGGCGCGCCCCAGGTGGCAGACGCCTTCCGGGCGCTGTATCTGGATTGGTCCAAGGCCCTGGGGGAGGCCCCGGCGGAAGGTCAGGCGCCACCGCCCGAGGCGCAGGCCGCTGCAGCCCACTGGAGGGCGCGGGCCGAAGCCCTCGCGACCCTCGATCCGTCCGAAGCGCGGGTCGCAGCCCAGACCGTGCACGCCGGGGTGACGGTGCGCGTGGGCACGGCGGCCCGCACGGTGGACAACCCCGTGGGACCAGCCGAGTTCCTCTTCGAACGGGTAGGGGGACGGGGGCGCGTAGCCCTGAGCCGCCTGTAGAACGGGGTCGGCGCCTGCTAGATCGGTATCGCTATCGGGATCGAAATCGGGGTCGAAATCGGGATCGATACCGATACCGATTGCGATTGCGATTGCGATTGCGATTGCGATTGCGATTGCGAGGGGAACGGTGTGCCCCTTGGGGGACGCCCGAAAACTTGACCCGCTGTGTTCAAGCCTTCAGGACCCCGTTTCTACGCCCGGGCCAGGCGCTCTTCCAGGCTCTCGAGCTGGGCCCAGAGCCGTTGGGGCAGCCGGTCTCCGAAGCGCGCGAAGTGCGCGCGAATGCTCTGGGCTTCCTCGCGCCAGGCGTCCCGGTCCACCCGCAGCAGTTCCTCCATGTCGGCAGCGGAGACCGCGAGACCCGTGCGGTCCACGGCTCCCGGCGTGGGAACGTGCCCGATGGGGGTCGCCACCGCTTCTGCGCCGCCGCCGGTGCGCTCGAAGATCCAGCGCAGCACGCGGCTGTTCTCCCCGTACCCCGGCCAGAGCCAGCGCCCTTCGGGCGTCTTCCGGAACCAGTTCACGTAGAAGATCTGGGGGAGGCACTCGGGCCGGGTCCGCTCCCCGATGGAGAGCCAGTGGGCGAAGTAGTCGCCCATGTGGTACCCGCAAAAGGGGAGCATCGCCATGGGGTCCCGGCGCAGGGCGCCCACCTTCCCGGCCGCGGCCGCGGTGGTCTCGCTGCTGGCCACGGCGCCCAGGAAGGTGCCGTGCTCCCAGTCGAAGGCCTGGTGCACCAGGGGCACCACCGAGGCGCGGCGCCCCCCGAAGAGGATGGCCGAGATGGGCACGCCCCGGGGGTCTTCCCAGGCCGGGTCGATGGCCGGGCACTGGGCGGCGGGTGCGGTAAAGCGCGCGTTGGGGTGGGCCGCGAGCCGGCCGCAGCCGGGCGTCCACTCCTGGCCCTTCCAGTCGGTGAGCCTCGGGGGCGGCATGGGGGTCATCTGCTCCCACCACACGTCCCCGTCCGGAGTCTCCGCCACGTTGGTGAAAATGGAGTTGCGCGTCATGCTGAGCATGGCGTTGGCGTTGGACTCCATCGACGTGCCCGGGGCCACTCCGAAGAACCCGTACTCCGGGTTGATGGCGTAGAGGCGCCCGTCGTCCCCGAACTTCATCCAGGCGATGTCGTCTCCCACGCACTCCACCTTCCAGCCCGGCACGGTGGGGATCATCATCGCCAGGTTCGTCTTGCCGCAGGCGCTCGGGAAGGCCCCAGCAAAGTACTTCTTTTCGCCGGAGGGCGCAGTCACCCCCAGGATCAGCATGTGCTCCGCCAGCCACCCCTCCTCCCGGGCCATGGCCGAGGCGATGCGTAGCGCAAAGCACTTCTTTCCCAGAAGGGCGTTGCCGCCGTAGCCGCTCCCGTAGGACCAGATCGCGCGCTCCTCGGGGAAGTGGACGATGTACTTGTTCTGGGCGTTGCAGGGCCAGGGCACGTCGGCCGCCCCGGGCAGGAGGGGCGCTCCCACCGAGTGCAGGCAGGGCACAAACGGGCCCGTGGGGCCGAGGACGTCGAGGGCGGGCCGCCCCATGCGGGTCATGATCCGCATGTTCACCGCCACGTAAGGCGAGTCGGTGAGCTGGACGCCGATGTGGGCGATGCGCGAGCCCAGGGGCCCCATGCTGAACGGGATGACGTACATCGTGCGCCCCCGCATGGAGCCCCGGAAGAGGGCGCGCAGCGTCGCCTTCATCTCTTCGGGGTCGCGCCAGTTGTTGGTGGGGCCGGCGTCGTCGCGGCTGCGGGAGCAGATGAAGGTGCGGTCCTCGACGCGAGCCACGTCGCCCGGGTCGGAGCGGCACAGGAAGCTCCCGGGCCGCTTCTCGGGGTGCAGGCGCTGAAAGGTGCCGGACTTCACCATGAGCTCGCACAGCGCGTCGTACTCCCGCTGCGACCCGTCGCACCAGTGGACCGCAGCGGGCTCGCACCACTGCGCCGTTTCCTGGACCCAGGCGTCGAGCTTGGCGTGGGACGTCATCATTGTCCTCCCGGAGCAGGGATTCGGGGGCCTCTTTCTAACAGTTCTGCCCCGGAGCAAGCAACCCGTTTTCCGGAAATCCGCTGCCGGCCGCCGGGCCGCCCAGCCGCCCGGCGCTCGGCCCCGCGCTCGGTTTGCCCACGGCGACCGCCCTGGAGTAACCTTTGGGGGCCTCGGGCCATCGAAGGGCGCGAGGGCAGCATCGGCCCCCCCGCTTCCGGCAAGGAGGACACCATGATCGAGATCACCGAGAAGGCCCGCGAAAAGCTCCTGGAATCCGTCAAGGAGCACGGCACAGACCCGGCGGTGCGCATCTACGTCGCTGGCTCCGGCTGAGGGGGGCCCTCCTGGGGCCTGGCTCTGGACGAGCCATCCGACGAAGACGAGGTGAGAACCGAAGAAGGGTTCCGGCTGGTGATGAGCCGCGGCCTGCTGCGGCAGGTGGGCAGCGTGGTGGTGGACTACCTCTCGGGGCCCCTCCGCAGGGGGTTCAACGTGAAGGCGGCGTCACAGGGCCAGGGCAACGACTGCTCCTCGGGTTCCTGCTCCTGCTGAGGCGCCCCTGACCTTCGGTCATCCCGAGGGAGGAAGGA
>JBFLZB010000190.1 GCA_040756475.1 Thermodesulfobacteriota bacterium | reverse complement strand
TGGCACCCCCGCCGACTGCCGCCGGGACGCATTCCGCGAACATCTCCCGGCGTGCTGGCAAGAACTGCATCGATGCTAGCGAGGTCTTCGGCCGTGTGCAACCCCGGTGTCCGTCCTGGATCCGCCGCCCGGGTGGGCAGCGGGCTCGGGGAGCCCTTCCGCTCCTCCACGCAATCCGCGGCTTCCAGAGGGCATCTCCCCGAGGGAATCGGTGCGCCGAGCTTCACCGGTCTGCACCGGGTGGCGTCGATCGGTCGATGCGGTGCGCGGCTGCGCTACAGGGCCCCCCGACCCCTCCCCAAAACTTGGTGGTGGCTCTTGGCCGTCCGGCGGCGGGTTGACTCCCCACGGGCCCCCGGCATGCTGACCGTCGTCCGACCCCTCTCGGCGGAGGCCCTGCCCGTGGTCCACCTCATCGTGAACGGCGCCCCCGCGTGCCTCGGCCTCGACCCCGAGACCCCGCTCCTGTGGGCGGCTACCGGGGTGCGGGCCCAGACCCTGCCGCTGGTCGGGCGCGGCCGGCAGGCGTAGCGTGGCCCTCCTCGCCTACTTGCTGTTGCTCGCCGTCGCCGCGGCGTCGGTCCTCTCGGCGGCCCACGCCCTCCTGCGCAAGCGCGACCCCCGCTCGGCGCTCCTCTGGATCCTCGTGTGCCTGGCGCTCCCCGGCGCCGGGGTGGCCCTCTACTGGTTCCTGGGGGTAAACCGCATCCGCACCCGCGCCCGGGACTGGCAGCCCCCTCCCCCCGAGCCGCCCTTCGCAGCCGGCCCCTCTTCCCACCCTCCGCGGCTGGATCCCTACAAGCCGCTTCTGGCGGTCGCGGACGCGGTCACCCGCCGGCCTCTGGTCGGGGGAAACCGGGTCACCCCCCTCCACTGCGGGGAGGAGGCCTACCCCGCCATGCTAGAGGCGATCGAGGGGGCACGGGAGACGGTTCACCTGTGCACCTTCATCTTCGACTCCGACGCCACGGGGCGCCGGTTCGCCGCGGCGCTTCGGGCCGCGGCCGGGCGGGGGGTCGCGGTGCGGGTCCTCGTGGACGCCCTGGGGGAGCGCTACTGCCTGCGCCCCATCCGGCGGCTCCTGCGGGGCTCGAGGGTGCGGTTCGCGCGGTATCTCCCCCTCTCTCTCTCCGGGAGGGGGCTCCACCTCAACCTGCGCAACCACCGGAAGATCCTCTCGGTGGACGGCGCCGTGGGCTTTACCGGGGGCATGAACCTGGGGGACCGCCACCTGTGCGCAAACGGAGGGAATCCGAGCCGGGTGGTGGACCTCCACTTCCGGGTGGAGGGCCCGGTGGTGGCCCACCTGGAGGACGCGTTTCGGGAGGACTGGGCCTTTGCCGCCGGGGAGCTCCTGCCCGCACCGGCGCAGCCGGACCCTGCGGCGGGGCTCGGGGCCCTGTGCCGGGGCATCAGCGACGGGCCCAACGAGGACTTCGAGAAGCTCACCTGGATCGTGGTGGGGGCGCTCAACTGCGCCCGCAGCCGGGCGCGGATCATGACCCCCTACTTCATCCCTGACCGGGGGCTGGCCGCGGCGCTCCACGCCGCGGCCCTGCGGGGCGTGCGGGTAGACCTGGCCCTCCCGGGCAAGAACAACCTCCCCTACGTGGCCTGGGCGAGCCGGGCCTACCTGTGGGAGTTCCTCCAGCACGGCACCCGGGTCTGGCTCCAGCCTCCCCCCTTCGTCCACACCAAGCTCCTCCTGGTGGACGACGAGTACGCCCTGGTGGGCTCGGCCAACCTCGACCCCCGGAGCCTGCGCCTGAACTTCGAGTTCAACCTCGAGGTCTACGACCCCGGCCTTGCCGCCGCCCTGGGCCGACACTTCGACGAGGCGCTCACCCGCTCCCGGCAGGTCACCCTAAAGGAGGTCGACGGCCGCCCGCTCCCCCAAAAGCTCCTCGACGCCACCGCCAAGCTCTTCTCGCCGTACCTCTGACGAACGCTCCCCATCCTTCCTTTCGACCTCGCTGCGGCGCGCATCTACGCGCGCATCTGGGCAAACCTTGCGAGGCGGGGGCTCACGGTGGGAGCCCACGACCTCCTCATCGCCGCCACCGCCATCTCCCTCGACGACGCGCTGCTCACGGTCAACCGCCGGGACTTCGAGAAGATCGAGGGCCTTCGCCTCGAGGTGCGGTGAAACCCCCTGGTCGCCCGCGCCGGCGCAGCGCGGGCCCTTTCCCACCCGGCGCGGCGCGGCCAGGGGGAATCCGTTTCCCTCGCGAAACCTGGAGAACGGGCGCCCGTATGGGGCGGCGCGCCTTGTTCCGCTGCATTGCCATCCCCGCGTGGGAAAGGAGGATCGAGATGAGAGCGATCGTCGGGTTGGCCGCCGCCTTCTGCCTCGCGGCCGGGAGCCCTGCCTGGGCCCTCACCGCCGTGGGCACCGACTTCTACCGCGTGCACGTGGCCGACGAGGAGTCCGGCTACTCCTTTGGAACCTGGAACGCCGTCACGGGCTCTCGCCACCCGGCCGGAGAGGGACGAGACCTCCTCTTCGACGGAGAGACGACCAACACCAACTACTCCACTCTTCGCGTGTACGGGTCCGGCGGCCCCCGGGACTATGCGACCGAGGCCTACGCCCCCGGGGTGGGCGAAGGGGTCGCCCTGGACCTCTACTACATCGCCGAGGGTCCAAGCCCCCTGGCTTCCGAGGGCGCGGGCTGGCGCGTGGAGTGGTGCGTGGAGCCCGAGGCGTTGTGGGTGACCCAGGACGTCTTCGTCGTCGGGGAGACCTTCGCCACCGCGGCCATCTACCACACGGTGGAGATCCGAAACATGGGCGACGCCGACGTGGCGGTGGGCTGGCGAAACCTCTACGACTGGGCGGTCAACGACCCCTCCTTCGACGACGGGCCCGCAAACCGCGTGGAGGGCGCCGCGGGCGCCGTGGTCGTCCCTTTCACCACGCGAGAGTTTCTTCACGCGTCCAACCCCGGGGAGCTCGTGCGGGTCTCCGTGGACCGCACCACGGAGGACCCGCCGGAGGCGGTCGTCCCCACCTACCAGCCGCTCCTGGCGCTGGGGTACGACCCCCGCTTCCGGCCGGACCTCCCGGTCACCCTCCCCGACGCCTACGCCTTCGTGAGCTGGCCGTATGCCTACGGGTCCCTGTTCGAGTACCTCGTCGATCCGGCGTTCGACGCCACCGACGACACCGCCGGCCTCTCCTGGTTCGGGCTCACGGCCGAGACCGCCCCGGTCCTCTCCGCCGGCGACACCGTTCGCTTCACCCAGGTCCTCTTTGGCGCCCTCCCCAGCGCCCCGCCCGGCAAGACCTCCCCCGTGCCCGAGCCCTCCACCCTCGCCCTCCTGGCCACGGGGCTGGCCGTGCTGGCGCGCCGCCGGGGGACCTCCCCAGGTACGGCCCTCCGCCGCCGTTGACGCGGCGGCTCCTCCGGCGGTCGGGCGCCACGTACCGGCGGCCGGCATCGCGTGTCGCACAGCGAGGGGCGCTCCCCGAGAGGTAAACCCTTCGGCCTCAGGCTCCAGCCTTGCGCCGGCCCGCGAACCGCTGCCGGAACTTGGCGAGCTTGGGGGTGATGACCACCCGGCAGTACCCCTGGCCCGGGTTCTTGCGGAAGTAGTCCTGGTGATACGCCTCGGCCGGGTAGAAGGCCTCGAGGGGCGCCACCTCGGTGACGACGGGGGCGTCCCAAAGCCCCTGGCCCCCGAGCTCCCCGATCACCTCCCGGGTTACCCGTTCCTGCTCGGGGTCGTGATAGAGGACCACCGACCGGTACTGGGTGCCCACGTCGGCCCCCTGCCGGTTCGGGGTCGTGGGATCGTGGACCGCGAAGAAGACCTCCAGGAGCTCCCGAAAGGAGATCACCGCGGGGTCGAAGGTCACCTGCACCACCTCGGCGTGCCCCGTGGCCCCCGTGCACACCTGCTCGTAGGTGGGGCTGGCCCGCCGCCCCCCCGCGTACCCCACCGCCACCCCCAGCACCCCCTCGAGCTCCCGGAAGATCGGCTCCAGGCACCAGAAGCACCCGCCTCCCAGGGTGGCCACTTCCTGTTTCGCCCTCTCGTTCGCGCCGGCCATGTCACCCTCACCTGGTCCATCCCCGCGCGGCGTCAGCATAGCGGGTATCCTACACCTCGAAGCGCCGGGCCGGGGGAGGACCCGGGACATCGTCGTCCTCCACCGCGACCGAGCCTCTTGCTTCTTCCGGGCCCCTGGACCTGGCGGGGTCTCACGTGCCCAAGTCCAAAGCGGCAAGCAATCCCGCGTTCACTGCCTTCAGAACGGCCTCCGGCAGGGAACCGATTCGCTTCGTGAGCTTGGACCGATCGAGCATCGTAATCTGATGACACAGAGCCACTCCCTCGCGCTCGAGACCTGCGGTTCCTTTCGCGAGCGGCACAGCCGTTGGGCCGCGGCGGGCTTGGGACGCCGAGGTCGAGCACGGGACCACGATCACAGACCGCCAGGTCGGAACGTCGTTGAAACCGTCGTGGGACACGACGATGACGGGACGTATGCCCCGCTGCTCGGAGCCGGACCGAGGCTGAAGCTCCGCCACGTATACCTCACCGCGCTTCATGGGCGTCCTCGCCGGGGAGCACCTCGAGACCGGCTGCCTCCAATTCTTCGTCGAGATCGGCGGATGTGCCTGCGCATGCCGAGGCATAGGCCGCTATCTCCTCCCGCAACCGGCTCCGCCGCCGTTCCTCGAGCCATTCGGTCAAGGCCCTCCGGGCAATCTCCGTCGCCGGCCTCCCGGAGCGCTCGACTTCCTCGCGCAGCATGTCTCTCAGATCGTTGGGCAGGGGCAGATGGAAGTTGGCTGTGGCAGTCGTCTTCATGGCACACCTCCTGCCATGAGGTTATGCCACCACGAGGCTGGCCGCAACCCGGTTCTCCCCATGAAGAGCGGGAGGAAACGGAGTGAACAGGGTCTTGGGCGATCTGACGCGAGTGCAGCAGTGCATTTCCCGGTCCTGGACTAGGCCTGGTACGTACGCCTCCCGCTCTGCTGCGTCCAGGAGGGCCAGGCCGGCCTGGGTGCTGCCGTGCGCCTCGAAGACCCTGACGGAACGAGGACCTGGGCAGCCGTTGCCCCTGGCCCCGAGTTCCCCACTCACCTCCCGGGCCATCCACTCTTGTTCCGCGTGGTAGAAGTAGACCACCTACCGGTACTGGGTCCCCACGTCGGCTCCCTGCCGGTCCGGGGTCGTGGGGTCGTGGATCGAGAAGAAGACCTCCGGGAGTTCTTGTAAGGAGCTCACGGCCGGGTCGAAGGTCGCCTGCACCACCTCGGCATGCCCCGTGGCCCCCGTGCACACCTGCTCGCAGGTAGGGTTGACCCGACGCCCACTCGCGTACCCCACGGTCACCTCCAAAACCCCCTCAAGCCCCCGGAAGATAGGCTCCAGACACCAAAAACACCCACCCCCCAAGGTGGCCACGCTTCTGCCCACTCCCGCGGCCGTCGTGTCGTCGCTCATCGCTTCCTCCTTCACTGTGCCGTTCCATCTTCTTTTCCGGCGGGCCCCTTCCGACCACCTCAGGTCCCGCCCCGCGGAACTCACCGCCACCCAGACGGCAACGTTACAGCGACGAGCTGGCCGCAAGGTCGTGCACGCCGTGTACGCGACCGCGGCCGTGGGGGCTTGCCACCCGGGAGACCGAGAAGACCAGGACCGCCCGGTCGGACGAACGGGCAGCCGCGGCGGTGCCCTCCAAGGACACACCGGCCAGGTCCAAGTGACTTCGGGACGCCACAAGTGCGGTTTCCGCGCGTACGGCGAGCGCCGTGGCAACCACGCTAGAGTTCGAGACGTTCAGACCCACGATAGCCCCCGCGACCGACGTCCGTTCGATGCGCACCTTGGACCGGGCGATGCGGATCGACCGCGCCTTCACCCCGACAATCGAGACGCCGAGGCAGTCCTCCACCGCGATTTCCTCGTAGTCCCCCTCGAACCGCACGCCCTCCTGCCCCGCGCACACTCCCCAGCGTGCTGTCGACGGCGGGGGCGCAGAAAACCTCGGCGCGTCCGGGGGTGACACCAGCGCCGCCAGGACGGCACCCAGGAACACCTCGGGAACGTCTAGCATGGGGGCGTGTCCCGCGCCCGCAATGATGTCGAGCCGGACGTCGGAGAGGGCATGGAGAAGCACCTGGGCGGTGCGTAGCGGGGCGATCTCGTCCTCGGCCCCCCAGAGCAGGCGAACCGGAACCCGAATCGCAGCGAGGGATTTCGAGAAGTCCTCCTGGATGAGCGCCATGGCAGCGATCTTGCGCGGACTGCCGCCGAGGACCAGCCGGCGCAGGGCTGGGGAGGCCAGCACCGTCTCGGCCTCCAGGGGCAGGCGGTCCATCCGCAGGATCACCTTGCGCAGCACCCGGTTGAGCTGCCTCTGATAGCGGCGGGAGTAGGAGGTTTCCGCGCGGTCCCCACTAGGCTCGATCCGGTAGGTGTGCTCCAGGAAGGCCACCCGGTGGAGCACGCCCGCCACGTCGGACAACACCATCCGGCGTACTGCATGCGGGTGCTCCGCAGCAAACCGCAAGGCGACCGCCGCCCCCAGGGAGTGACCGATCACGATTACCGGCCCCTTGGCATACCGCTCCGTCAACCAGTGAACGAGTTGGGCATAGGCAGCGGGCGAATAGAGATGGTTGCCCCCGCTCGACCGCCCGAATCCCGGGAGGTCGAAGGCGACAACGTGGAAGCGCTCGATCAGGGCAGGAATAAGAAGCGCCCAGTCGGCCGACGCGCTAGGGCCGAGGCCATGGATCAGCACGGCGGTCTCCGGGCGCTCCACCCCTGCCTGGAACACGAAGACCTTCCCCCCGAACACCGGCTCGTCCACGAGCTCGCCTGGGCCAGGCAGCGTGGCCGTGGCGGGGTCCCACGACACCTGCTCCCCTCCCGCACAGGCGCTCAACCACAGCGCCAACAAGGTAACGTAGACAACTCGGCACATGGAAGACACGGGTCCCTCCTGGACCTGGACGGCACGCGCCTGGCGGCACCCCGCCGGGCCGCTGCCAGGATACCCCCGGACCCGAGTACGTCGACTCCGGGCCCGCAGCATGCCGTCAGGCGCTCCACCGTTGACCCGCCCCCCAGGCCTAGCCTAGAGTTTCGGCAGTCCTCCTACCCCACGGGGAGCCCCCGATGCATCGTCCGTCTGCCAGCGAGCCCTTCCGCGTCCTGCTGGTTTCTCCCATCGACAAGGCCATCCTGGGCGAGGACTTCTACTTCCGGTTCCCCCACCTGAGCCTGCCCACGCTGGCTGCGTACACTCCCGCGGGCGTCGACGTGGAGATCGTGGACGAGAAGTTCCAGCCGGTGCCGGTGGACGGGCGCTACGACTTGGTGGGCATCACCGCCATGACGCCCCTGGCGCCGCGGGCCTACCGGATCGCCGACGGCTTTCGCGCCCGGGGCGTGCCGGTCGTGATGGGCGGCTACCATCCCACGGTGCTCCCGGACGAGGCGCAGGCGCACGCGGACGCGGTGTGCATCGGCGAGGCGGAGACCGTCTGGCCAATTATCGTGGCCGACGCCATGGTGGGGCGCCTCCAGGAGCGCTACCGGGCGCCTGCCTTCCCCTGCCTCGAGGGGCTACCCCCCGCCCGGCGCGACCTGGTGCACATCCCCAAGGCCAAGCGGTTCGAGCACATTAACGTCTCCTTCGTCCAGACCACTCGGGGCTGCCCCCACCGCTGCTCCTTTTGCGCGGTGACAAGCGTGCTGGGGGGAAAGCTGCGCCACCGGCCCGTGGCCGAGGTGGAGGCGGAGCTCGAGGCGGTTGGGATCCGCCGGCTGGAGAAGGGGAAGAAACGCCACGTCTTCCACGACGTCGTCTTCTTCACGGACGACAATATCGTGGGCGACCGCCGGTACGCCCGCGAACTTCTGCGCATGGTCTCCACGTTCAACCTGAAGTGGGTGGGGCAGGCGTCGACCAACGTGGCCGACGACGAGGAGATCCTGAACCTGCTGCGGGAGTCGGGCTGCATGGGGCTCGCGGTGGGGTTCGAGACCCTCTCCCAGAAGAATATCCAGGACGTGGGCAAGGGGGTGAACCGCACCCAGGAGTACCTGGAGAAGATCCGGCGCATCCACGCCCACGGCATCGGCCTCGCGGGCAACTTCATCTTCGGCTTCGACCACGACGACGAGACGACCTTCCCGGAGGTGGTCGAGTTCGTGGACCGGGCGCGCCTGGACGGGTTCTACTACTCGCTGCTCACCCCCTACCCCGGCACGCCCTTCTACGAGCAGATGAAGGCGGAAGGGCGCCTCGTGGAAACGGACTGGTCCCTCTACGACACCAACCACGTGGTCTACCGCCCCCGCCTCATGGACCGGGAGACCCT
>JBFLZB010000189.1 GCA_040756475.1 Thermodesulfobacteriota bacterium | reverse complement strand
CAGGGCGGCGGCCAGGAGCGCCCGGTCGGCCCGGCTCCCGGCGTTTCCGTTGCACACGACAATGGCGGCCTTGGGCGCAGCGCCCGGAGCAGCCTGGGCCGGGGGGACGAACCACGCCCCGAGCTGCAAGCCGTCCTGTGTCTCGAAGGTCAGCTCCTGGGCGCCGGGCAGCACCCGCGCCGCCGGCGGCGGGGTTCCCATGGGGAAGTAGACGAGCCGCCGCTGGAACCACCACACGGCGGCCAGGAGCACCAGGTACGCCGCACAGGCGTAGGCGACGAAGCGCAGTATCTGGGTCACGGCGCGGGATCTCCCCGGGGCAGTCCGGCGGGCACGTCCACAGGTTGTCTTCTCACCGTGAGCTCCCCCTCGTCACAAGCCTCCGACGAGACTTCGCCTGCTCAGTCCACCGAGGCAGGAATGTTCGCCTGGCTCGTGCCCCGTCGCAATCGAAATCGAAGTCGGGGAAGTCGAGATCCGTCGATGGGATGGGTCTCGACGCTGTCCACCTCGTGAGCGGTGCCGTCGGCGGCACCAAAGGGCACGAAACCCTGGAACCACGAAGACACGAAGGCACGAAGCCACAAAGGAGATCACGGGAAGGAGAGGGGCCCGGTTCCTGTGGGCTCCCGCCTCCTTGAATCGCTCCAGGCCGTGTGCTACCGTCGCGCCTCTGGTTTTTCTGGGTTTCCCGCGGGTTTTCGGCCGTCCTTGCCGTCCCCGGCCCGCGTCGCGAGGAGCGCACCGATGGACCCCAAGTACATGCCCCAGGAGATCGAGGAGAAGTGGCAGCGGCGGTGGGCGGAGGAGCGGACCTTCGAGGTCGGGGAGGACCCTTCCCGCCCCAAGTACTACGTCCTCGAGATGTTCCCCTACCCGTCGGGGCGCATCCACATGGGGCACGTGCGCAACTACACCATCGGCGATGTGGTGGCCCGCTACAAGCGGATGCGGGGCTTCCACGTGCTCCACCCCATGGGGTGGGACGCTTTCGGGCTGCCGGCCGAGAACGCGGCCATCCAGCACGGGGTGCATCCCGCCAAGTGGACGCGGGAGAACATCGCCTACATGCGCAAACAGCTCCAGCGCATGGGGTTCTCCTACGACTGGACCCGCGAGCTCGCCACCTGCGACCCCTCCTACTACAAGTGGGAGCAGTGGCTCTTCCTCAAGATGCTCGAAAAGGGCCTGGCCTACCGAAAGCAGCAGGCGGTGAACTGGTGCGCCTCGTGCGAGACCGTGCTCGCCAACGAGCAGGTGGAGCAGGGCCAGTGCTGGCGGTGCGGCACGGTGGTCGGGGAAAAGGAGCTCTGGGGCTGGTTCTTCCGCATCACCCAGTATGCCGACGAGCTCCTGGGCTGGACGGAGCGGCTTCCCGGGTGGCCGCCCCAGGTGCTCACCATGCAGCGCAACTGGATCGGCAAGTCCTACGGCGCCGAGGTGGAGTTTCCCCTGGCGGACCGGGAGGGGGCGATCCGGGTCTTCACCACCCGGCCCGACACCCTCTACGGGGTGACCTTCATGAGCCTTGCCGCCGAGCATCCCCTGATTCCCGAGCTCGCCCGTGGCACCGGGCGGGAGGCGGAGGTGCTCGCCTTCGTGGACCGGGTGCGCCGGGAGGACAAGACCAAGCGCTCCGCCGACGACTACGAGAAGGAGGGGGTCTTCACCGGTGCCTACTGCGTGAACCGGCTCACGGGGGACCGGGTGCCCATCTTCGCCGCGAACTTCGTCCTCATGGAGTACGGCACCGGCGCGGTGATGGCGGTGCCCGCCCACGACCAGCGCGACTTCGAGTTCGCGCGCAAGTACGGCCTTCCGGTAAAGGTGGTGATCCAGCCCGAGGGCCCTGCCCTGGACGGGGCTGCCATGGGGGAGGCCTACGTGGGAGAGGGCCGGATGGCGAGCTCCGGGCCCTTCGACGGGGAGCCCAACGTGCAGGGCATGGCGAAGGTCACCGCCCACCTGGAGGAGCAGGGCTGGGGAGCGGGAACCGTGAACTACCGGCTGCGGGACTGGGGCATCTCGCGCCAGCGGTATTGGGGCGCCCCCATACCCGTGATCCACTGCGAGACCTGCGGCGTGGTGCCGGTGCCGGAGAGCGAGCTGCCGGTGGCGTTGCCCGAGGACGTGGACTTCGGGCAGGAAAAGGTGCCCGGCCTGGCCGAGATCCCCTCCTTCTACGAGACCTCGTGTCCCGCCTGCGGCAAGCCCGCCCGGCGGGAGACCGACACCATGGACACCTTCGTGGAGAGCTCCTGGTACTTCGCCCGGTACGCCTGCCCCGACTTCGCCCAGGGCATGCTCGACAAGGCGCGCACCGAGCACTGGATGCCCGTGGACCAGTACATCGGCGGCATCGAGCACGCGGTGCTCCACCTGCTGTACTCGCGCTTCTATACCAAGGTGCTGCGGGATCTCGGCATCGCGGCGGTGGACGAGCCCTTCACCAACCTCCTCACCCAGGGGATGGTGTGCAAGGAGACCCAGCGCTGCCCCACCCACGGGTGGCTCCTACCCGAGGAGGTGGCCGAGGGCTCCTGCGCCAAGTGCGGGGCGGCGGTGGAGCGGGGGCGCACCGAGAAGATGTCCAAGTCGAAAAAGAACGTGGTGGACCCGGAGCACCTGGTACGCAACTACGGCGCCGACACGGCGCGCCTCTTCAGCCTGTTCGCCGCCCCGCCCGAGAAGGACCTGGACTGGAACGAGGAGGGCGTGGAGGGGGCTTCCCGGTTCCTGCGCCGGGTGTGGCGTCTGGTGGCGGAAAACGAGGGGTGGCTCCGGGACACCCGCGCCTTCCCCGGAGGAGAGCTGGAAGGGGCGTCGCTCGCCCTGCGGCGCAAGGTCCACGAGACGGTGAAGAAGGTCACCGAGAACATCGAGGACCGCTTCCACTTCAACACCGCCATTGCCGCGGCCATGGAGCTCGTGAACGAGCTGGCTTCCTTTCAGCCCCAGAACGAGGGCAGCCGGCAGGTCTTTCGCGAGGCGGTGGACGCCCTCCTCAAGCTCCTGGCGCCCATGGTGCCCCACGTGGCCGAAGAGCTCTGGGAGGCCCTGGACAACGCCACGCCCCTGGCCCACACCCCCTGGCCCGCCTGGGACGACGCAGCGCTGCGCAGGGAGACGGTCCTGGTGGTGGTCCAGGTGAGCGGCAAGGTGCGCGGCCGTATCGAGGTGCCCGCCGGCGCCGCCGAGGACGAGGTGCGTGCCACCGCCCTGGCCGACGAGAACGTGTGCCGCCACCTGGAGGGAAAGACCCTGGTCAAGGCCGTCTATGTCCCCGGCCGGCTGCTCAACCTGGTGGTGAAGTAGGGCGACGGGTGACGGGTGACGGGTGACGGGTGACGGGAAACGCGCAACCCGCAACGCGCAACCCGCCATCCACAACGGACAACGGACAATGGACCACCCCCTTCGCCTTCCCGCCCTCCTGCTGATCGCCCTGTCGCTCTTCGCCGGGGCGCTTGCCCCGGCGTGCGGCTACCGGATCGTAGGGCACGGGGCCGGCGGAACCCGGAGCCTGTGGATCGCGCCGGTGCCTGACGAGAGTGCTGAGCCGCTTTTCGGGCCGGCCCTGGGCACCGAGCTCAACCGCCAGGCGGTGGATCGGGGCGGCCTGGCCCTGGTGCGGCGCGGCGCGGCCGACGCCCACCTCACGGTGGCGCTGGACCGGCTCACGGAGGCGGGGGCTGCCTACGTGGCGGGGGACCTGGTGCGGGAGTACGTGCTCACGGGGGAGGTCACGGCCACCCTGTCCGCCCCCTCCGGCGAGGTGCTCTGGAAGGGGAGCGGCATTCGAGCGGACCGGGAGTTTCCTGCCGGCGCCGGCGTCAACGAGACCCGCGTCCACAAGGATCGGGCGCTGGCGCTGCTGGCCCGGGATCTGGCCCGGGAGGTGCTGCGGCGGGCCGGTCTGGCGCTGGAGACGGCCCCGTGACCGCCGCGCCCGTGGTCTGCATCCTGGGCGAAGAGGCGTTCCTGGCGGACCGGGCCCTGGCCGAGGTGCGGACCGAGGCCCTGGCGGGGGGCGACCCCGGCCTCAACTCCCAGGTCTTCGAGGCCCCGGGGGCGAGCCCGGCGGAGGTGCGCAACGCCGCCCGCACGCTGCCCTTCCTGGGCGCCCGGCGCCTGGTGATCGTCAAGTCGGCGGACCGGTGGAGCGCGGACCAGTGGAAGGTGCTCCTGCCCTACCTGGAGAGCCCCAGCCCCACCACCTGCCTCGTCTTCCTGGCACCGGCCCTCGACAAGCGGCTGGCGTCCACCAAGGCCCTCCTGCGCACGGCCCGCGTCGTGGAGTGCGCGCGTCCCCGGGAGCGCGACCTGCCCGGCTGGGCCCGGCGCCTGGCCGAAGAGGCCGGCCTGCGGGTGGACGGGCGCATTCTCGAAGCCCTGCTGCTCCGGGTTGGCCCCGACCTCCAGTTGCTCAGCCAGGAAATCGAGAAGCTGCGGGTGTTTGCCGGGGAGGGAGGGCGCGTCACGGCCCAGGACGTGGAGGCCCTGGTGGGGGAGACCCGGACCACCACGGTCTTTGCCTTCTGCGACGCGCTCGGAAAGCGCGGGCTCCCCGGTGCCCTGGGGGGCCTTCGCCGGCTCGTGCAGCTCGGGGAGCCCGCGCCGAGGCTCCTCTTCATGATGGCGCGCCACTTCCGGCACCTGTGGATCGGGCGGGAGCTCCTCGACGCCGGGCGGCGGCCCGACCCCCGGGCGGCGGCCTCCGCCATGGGAGTGCCGCCCTTTGCCGCGGAGAACGCCCTGCGCCAGGCGGCGGGGTGGCAGCGAGACGAGCTCAGGGAAGTCTTCCGGCGCCTGGTGGGGGCCGATCTGGCCCTCAAGTCGGGCGGCGGCGACGAGGTGCTGGAGGCCCTGGTGCTGGGCCTGGCGGGGTCCCCCAACGCAACGCGCCCCGGCGGGGGCCGGGGCGCGGGAGGGTCGAAGGGGGATGCCCTCAGGCCTTGAGGGCCGCCACCTGCTGGGTCAGGCGCGAGATGTGCCGCGCCGCCTTGTTCTTGTGGATCACGTTCTTGGCCGCCGCCTGCTGCAGGTAGGGCCCCGCAGCCTTCAGGGCGGTCTCGGCCTGGGCCGCATCCTTGGACTCGATCGCCGAGAGCACCGCCTTGAGCAGGTTGCGGTACCGCGTGCGAACCGCCTTGTTGCGCAGGCGGCGCTTTTCGTCCTGTTTGATCTTCTTGAGTGCGGACTTGTGATTCGCCAAGGCGGACCTCCCGGTTCGTCGACGCTCGGAAACTTGGAAAACGGCCTTTTAGCATCCCCGGCGCTCCAGTGTCAAGCGGCGCGCCGGCTCTTCCCTCAAATTTCACCCCGGCCGACCGGGTTCCGGGGGGCTCCGAAGGGGCGGATCTGCTTCGGTCGGGCCGTCCCGGTGAAGCCGAGGACCTCCGCCAGGGCGCGGGCGACGGGGGCGGGGTTCTCCAGGGGCGCCAGGTGACCGGCTCCCGGCACGATCTCGAGGCGGGCCCCCGGCACCTGGGCCGCCATGCGGCGCGCCACGCCCGGGGGGGTCAGGCCGTCGTGCTCCCCGCACAGGATCAAGGTGGGCACCCGGATGAGCCCCAGAACGTCCTCGTAGGGAATCCGCCGGAGAATGGCCCCGACCCCCGCGGCGAAGACCTCCGCCCCGAGGTCGCGCCCCATGGCCAGCACCAGGTCGAGCGCGGGCCCCTCGGCCGCGCGGGAGGGCGCGAGCACGCTGGCGGCAAACGCCCCCAGCACCTCGGGGAACTGGCCCGCGTCGAGCAGGCGCAGCACTTGGCGCCGCTTGGCGGCCCGCTCGGGGTCGTCGGCGAAGGCGGTTGTGTCCACCAGGGCCACGGCCCGCACCTTCTCGGGTGCCAGGCGCAGGAGCTCCAGGGCCAGGTAGCCCCCCATGGAGAGGCCCGCGACGCCCGCCGACCCTTCTGCCGCGTCGTCCAGGAGGTCGGCGAGCTCGACGGCGGCCTCGGGCAGGCTGGCCCGCCCCCAGGTGCGGGGGTAGAACAGGGTGAATCGGTCCCGCAGCAGCGCTCCCACAGGCTGCCACAGGCGGTCGTCACAGCCGAGACCGGGAAGAAGGAACAGGGGAGGGCCGCAACCTTCTTTCGAGAACTCCATCGCGCACCTCGGTGCAGCGGAGGGACCGGGTGGGCAGAGTACCCCATCGCGCCGCTTCGTCAACCCTCCGTTGTGCCCCGGGGGCGTTCTTGGTAGAAGGAAGGGGAGGTTCTCCGGGGCGGCGCCGGCAAGGCGCGGAAGGACGAGGGCATGGGCGCGGCATTTCCGTTTCCCGAGCTCGGGCAGGTACTGTGGCCGGTGGCCTACCGGATGACCGTCTCCTTCCTGTGCGGCGCCATCGTGGGTGCGGAGCGGGAGTGGAAGGGAAAGCCCGCCGGACTGCGGACGAACATCCTCATTTGCCTGGGGGCGACCCTCTTCACCATCGTCTCCGAGCTCATGCCGAATCTCTCGCCCGAAGGGCCCCACGAGACCACCCGCATCGCGGCGCAGATCGTGACCGGGGTGGGGTTTTTGGGGGCGGGCGCGATCCTGCGCAGCGGCCGGGGGGTGTACGGCCTCACGACGGCCGCCACCATCTGGCTCGTGGCGGCCATCGGGATGGTGGTGGGCGCGGGCTTTCCGCTCCTGGGCCTCCTGACCGCGGTGATGACGGTGCTGACCCTCACCGGCCTGGGGCGGATCGAGCGGCGCATCCTGGGGGCGTGCGAGATGCGCACTATGGAGGTCCGCCTAGGGCCAGACCAGCCGCTGGCTCGCGCGCGCCTCGAGACCGTGCTCGAATCGGCGGTGTGGCCGACCCGGGTGGAGTGCATCCAGACCGGCGAGGGGGGGACCACGGTGGTCTTCCACTACTGCGCGCGCCACGCGTCCCACCGGTCGGTCCTGTGGGATCTCGGCCAGGCCCTGCACTGAGGGCCGGCTCCCTCCCAGAGGCGGAACCAGGAGGGGCGGCATCGTCAGGCCGGATGGAAGCGCCGCCGGCCATCGACGATTCCGATTTGACTGGCGCAGCGCCCGCGCCCGTAGCATGCGGGGAGCGGGTGCCACCGAAGGATGTCCAGAGGAGGATCGCCGACATGGCGGAGACGATCGACTGCCGGGGGCTCGCCTGCCCCGAGCCGGTGCTGCGGGTCAAGGCGGCCCTGGGGGCGGCGCCCGCAGGGGCGGTTTCGGTGCGGGTGGACGATCCCGCGGCCCGGGAGAACGTGCGCCGGTTCGCCGAGTCCCAGGGCTGCGCCGTGGACGTGCGGGACGACGGCGCGGGGTGGCTCGTCACCGCTGTGCGCGGTGGCGCGTGCGCCGAGGCCCTGGCCGGGCCCGGGGCCGCTGCGACACCAGAGCCGGCCGCCACCGCGGTGCTCATCGCGTCGGACGGGCTGGGCCCCGAGCCCGAGCTCGGGAAGATCCTCCTGCGGGCCTTCCTGAACACGCTGGGCCAGGCCAGCCGGCGCCCGGCGAAGCTCCTCTTCCTCAACCGGGGGGTCTTCCTCACCACCGAGGGGTCCGAGGCGCTCGAAGCCCTCGCCGAGCTCGAGCGGGGGGGCACCGAGATCCTCAGCTGCGGCACCTGCCTGGAGTTCCTGGGAAAGAAGGGCGCTCTGCGGGTGGGGAAGGTCTCGAACATGTACGACACCGTGGAGACCCTGACCGGCTCGTATCGGGTCGTGTCCCTCTCGTGAGGAAGCCATGTCGGAAGGCCGCCCCGAACTGCGCCTGACGGCGCTCTCCCGCGCCTCGGGCTGAGGGGCCAAGGTCGGGCCAGGGGACCTGGCCGCGGCGCTCGGCTCCCTGGACGTCCCCGTGGACTCCCGCGTGCTCGTGGGGCTCCACACCGGGGACGACGCAGGGGTCTACCTCCTGGACGAGAGCCGGGCCCTGGTGCAGACCGTGGACTTCATCACGCCGGTCGTCGACGACCCCTTCCTCTTCGGCCGGATTGCCGCGGCCAACTCCCTCTCCGACGTCTGGGCCATGGGCGGCCGCCCCCTCACCGCCCTCAACGTCGTGTGCTACCCGGCGTGCGACGTCCCGCCCTTGGTGCTCGCCGAGATCCTGGCGGGGGGTGCCCTGGCGGTGCGGGAGGCCGGGGCGAGCCTTCTCGGCGGCCACACGGTGGACAACCCGGAGCTCGTGTACGGCCTCGCGGTGACCGGCCTCGTGGACCCGGCCCGGCTCCTCACCAACGCCGGGGCCCGGCCGGGGGACCTGCTGGTGCTCACCAAGCCCCTGGGGCTCGGGCTCCTCGCCACGGCGGTCAAGGCGGGCTTGGCCGCTCCCGAGCACGCCCGGGCCAGGGGGGAGGTCATGGCCGCACTGAACCGCCCCGCGGGGGAGCTC
>JBFLZB010000188.1 GCA_040756475.1 Thermodesulfobacteriota bacterium | reverse complement strand
GGAGCGGCTCCTGGGCCGGCCCCGCGGGGAGCCGGCACCGGTCTCCCCGGCACGTCCCCCCGGGGTCGACCTGAGCCGGTTCTTCCAGCAGGTGGCGGCAAAGCACACGGTCCCCGGGGCGGACCCGCATCGGGACGTCTACCTGCGCGCCGTGGACGAGGCCATCGGAGAGCGGATGCGGGCGCTGCTCCACCAACCCGAGCTCCAGGCGCTGGAGGGCCTCTGGCGCTCGGTGCACGGCCTGGTTGCAGAGCTGGAGCTGGACGAGGACCTCCAGGTCTTCCTCCTGGATGCGACCCGGGAAGAGCTGGAGACAGATCTCCGGCAAGCGGGACCGGACCTCGCAGGGTCGGCTCTCTATCGGCTCCTGGTGGACGAGGGCGGGCCTGGCGCGCCGGGCGGCGCGCCCTGGGGGGTGCTGGTGGGAGACTACGCCTTCGGACCGAAGCAGGCAGACCTGGAGCTCCTGGCGGCCCTGGGGGCCTTGGCCTCCCGGGCCGGGGGCCCCTTTCTCGCCCGGGGCCGGCCCGAGCTCCTGGGGTGCCGCTCCCTGGCCGAGACTCCCGACCCGAGGCAGTGGCCGCCCCTGGAGCGGGAGGCCGAGCTCCGCTGGCAGGCGCTGCGCCGCAGTCCCGCGGCGCGGGGGCTGGGACTCCTCCTGCCCCGCGTGCTCCTGCGGCTGCCCTACGGGAGAGCCACCGACCCGGTGGAGGGTTTCGCCTTCGAGGAGCTGGGGCCGGCCCGGCCCCACGAGGCCTATCTGTGGGGCAACCCGGCCTTCGTCGCCGCCCGGCTCCTGGGCGAGGCGTTCCGGGAGCGGGGGTGGGACCTGGAGCCGGGGGACCGCCTGGAGGTGGGCGACCTGCCGGCCCACGTGGTGGAAGAGGCCGGGGAGAAGGTGCTCGTGCCCTGCGCCGAGGTGTACCTCGGCGAGCGGGCCGCCGAGGCCGTGCTGGGCCGCGGGATCATGCCCCTGTTGAGCTACCGCAACCGCAACGCGGTGCGCCTGGCGCGGTTCCAGTCCCTGGCCGACCCTCCCGCTCCGCTGGCCGGCCCCTGGGACTAGCGGACCGGGGAGGGGTCACGGCGGGGTGTCCGCGTCGGCTCCGGCCGTTTCTTCCGGACCCGGCGGCGGCGCCTCGGGCAGCTCCAGTACGAACGTGCTCCCCCGGGGCCCCGAGGCCGCCAGCGTGAGGGTACCGCCCATGCGCTCCAGTGCCCGGCGCCCCAGGGCGAGCCCCAGGCCCACGCCGGTAGCCGTGCGGGTGTCGCCCGACTCCACCTGATGGAACGGCTCGAAGATGCGGTGCCGGTGGGCTTCCGGTACGCCGGGGCCCGTGTCGGAGACCTCGACCCGAACCCCTCCGGCCACCCGCGTCGACGCCAGACGCACGGTCCCCCGAGCGGTGTACTTGCAGGCGTTCTCCAGCACGTGCTCCAGCGCCCGGCCAAACCCCTCCGGATCCCCTACCACCGCCGGCAGCCCGTTCTCCAGCGCCACCTCCAGAAGAAGCCCCTTGTCCCGAGCCAAAGGACGCGCCGCCTCGGCGGCGCGCTCCAGCACCGGCTGGAGGTCGAAGGCCCGGGGCGCGGAGGAACCGGCGGCGGCCAGGCGCGCCGCTTCGAGCATCTGGTCGAAGATCCCCAGCAGGCGTTCCCCGTGGCGGCGGATCTTCGCGAGGCTCGAAACCTGGCCAGGGTTCACCGGCCCCTCGATGCCGTCGGCCAGGAGGTCGGCAAACCCCAAGATGGCGTGGAGCGGGGTACGGACCTCGTGGGAGACCACGGAGAGGAACTCGTCCTTGAGGCGGGCCGCCTCCTGGGCCTGGGCAAACTGGGCCGAGAGCTCGGCGTTGCGCCGCTCGAGCTCGTGGGCCATCCGGTTCAGGGCCGCGTTGGCGTCGAGAATGGTGCGGTTTCTCGTGTGGAAGTAAGCGTCGAGGGCGAGCTCCACGTCCAGGTAGACGACCTTCTCCAGGGCCCGCAGCCACCCGGCCAACCGGGGCGCCTCGTGCCCCTCGCGAAGCAGGACATCCCGAACCATGTCCTGGAACTTGCGGTAGGAGCCCAGGTACCAGGCGGGCTCCAGTCCGACGCGCTCGTGTACGAACCCGATGCGCAGGCGGTCCTCGAAGTAGTCCCGGTCGTAGGGCCCCGACAGCAGGGTACGGAAGTAGCGGGCCTGCATGGCCCGCAGGTGATCCCCCACCTTTCCCCGGGGCAGCCGGCCGCGGGTCTCGGGGCGCTCCAGGAGGAAGCCGTGCCACTGCTCCACCAGGGAATCCAGGTGCGGTGCCAGCACCTGGGCAAGCTGCGCCAGCGCCGACCGGTCCTGCTCTTCGATCTGGAGAAACTCCAGGCGAGACGTCCGCTGCGCCGGCCCCAGGGCCAGGAGATCGGTCCACGCGGGATCCGTCACGATGCCACCCGGGTCGGACGGTCGTCGCCTCCGGGGGGCGCCAGGAGGGTGCGGGCCCGGGCGGTGCCCCGGCTCGCCCGGCACACGAGCTCTCCCCCTTCTTCGCGCACCCAAGCGCCGTCCCCGAAGAGCAGGAGCAGGAGCCCGAGGGAGAACGCCGCCGAGCCGGTCCAGACCAGGGGCTGTCCCGGGTCGCGCACGACCTGGAAGCCCGCAAAGGGGCGGCCTTCGGCGTCGGCCCCCCAGGCTGTGAGGTAGATCCGCAGGCCCCCGTGCACCAGGGGCTCGTTGATGGCCACCACCTGGCGTGCGACGGCCTGTCCCCGCTCGTCGCGAAGGCTCACCCGGGCCTCGACCCGGCGCACCTGGGGGTCGCGAAACGCGAGGGGCCTCACCCGAAGAGGGGCGCCCTCCTCCTGGCTCCGCAAGAAGGGGCCCTCCTCCCCGTCGGGCCCGCCCACCCAGTAGGTCAGGTCCCCCGTGGACGGATGGAAGTCTGCCACCCGCACGCGGTAGGGGCTCCCGGCCACGGGCACCGTGCCCCCGACCCGGACCTCGACCGTCCGGGGCTCTCCCGCGTCCAGGATCTGCACCTGGAGTTCGGTGGGGTAGTGGAGCGTCTGGAAGTCTTCCACCGCCAGCACGAAGGGGAGCCGCCTGTCCCGTTCCTGGGACCAGTCGTACACAGTGAGCGTGAGGCCCCCCACGTGCACGTTCTGGGTCCCCACGAAGCCCCCCAGGCTTCCCCACAGACCGCCCGCCATCACCAGGGGGAGCGCCAGGTGCACCAGCGGAAATCCCAGGAAGGCCCAGAGCCGCCGGGACGCGCGAAGAGGCTCGACTTGCTGCACGCGAAATCCCCGCACCCGAAAGGCATCGGCCCAGCCGGCACCTCCGGAGGGCGCCCGCACCGAGGGCCGCCCCCTGCCCCGGGCGTGCCGCCAGCCCTCCCGGGAGCGGCCCGTGGCGCAGGCCAGCAGGTTCACCGTGAAGAGGAGAAGCAGGCCCCGAAATACGGGCCCGGCGTAGAACCGCTCGAGCCCCAGAGCCAGGAGCAGGGGACCCCACTCGGGGTAGCGCGCCCGAAACGCCGCCGTGTCGAGGTTCTGGGGCAGAAACGTCCCTGCAGCCGCCAGGGCGGCCAAGGTCAGGAGGAGCCCCAGAGTCAGGCGCAGGGACGCGAGGCGGGACAGCAGTCGGCTCATGGGCTCCTTCCGGAGCCCGATCCTAGGAGAGGCGTGTCGAAGCTGTCAAGCCGCCCCCCCAGCCACGATCCACCACCTGGGTGGCAAGCGGGGTCCGGGAGCCCTTGCGCTCCGCCCCGCAATCCGCGATGTTCGGAGGCCGCGTAGCCGAGGGAGCCGGCGCGCCGAACCTCACCGCTTTCGGCCTCGCTGCCGCGGTTCGGTCGAGGCGGTGCGGGGCTGCGCTCCAGGACTCCCGGACCCCGCCCAAAAAATTTGGTGGTGGATTCTGGCCAGGGTCCGAACCGCTCCGCCGCCCCGTCCCCCCACGGGCGCGTCAGCGCGGGCCGTGGAGGACCTCCTCCACGAGGCCTACGAGCTCGGCGCGGCGGAAGGGCTTCTTGAGGGTGCGCACCCCGGGGAACGTGCGCGCGGTGGAGAGGAAGCTCAGCCGCCCGGTCTTGCCCCCGCCGGAGATGGCGATGATGCGGGCGTCCGGAGACACCGCCCGGATCTCCTTGATGGCCAGGAGCCCGCCCTTGTGGGGCATGAGGATGTCGGTGACGACCAGATCCGGGGGTCGAGCCCGGAAGGCGTTTACCCCTGCTTCCCCGTCCTGGGCCTCCTCCACCACGTGACCCGCCCGCTCGAGCATCTGCCGGATCATGGCCCGCACGGGTTCTTCGTCGTCGATGACCAGGACGCGCGCCATTTCTATCCCCTTTCTGTCCCCGGCTTCCCCGAGCCGAGTGCGCGGCCCAGGGCCTCGGCAAGCTGGGAACGCCGGATGGGCTTTTGGATGACTTCTCGCACCCCCAGGGCCTCCAGCCGCTCCCGGGCCGGGGCATCGCTGAACCCCGTGACCAGGATGATGGGCAGTTCCGGGCGCAGGGTGAGCGCCTCTCGTGCCAGATCCTCTCCGGTGACCCGGGGCATCGCACGGTCGGTGACCAGAAGGTCGAAGCGTGCCGGGTCGCTGCGCAAGAGCTCCAGCGCCTCGGCGCCTCCCAGGGCCGCCCGGCACTCGTAGCCGAACCCGCCGACCATGTCCTCCAGTAGCTCGGCTACCAACGGGTCGTCGTCCACCACGAGCACGCGCCCGCAGCCCCACAGGGTAGCACCGTCGGGGCAGACCGCATCCTTCTCAGCCCCGGCCTCGACCCGGGGAAGGTACACGGAAAACCGGCTCCCCTGCCCCGGAACGCTCCTCGCCTCCACGCACCCGCCGTGGGAGGAGACGATGCCGTGGACGACCGAGAGCCCCATGCCCGTGCCCTGCCCCACGGCCTTGGTCGTGAAGAACGGGTCGAAGATGCGGGACAACACCTCCGGCGGCACCCCGCACCCCGTGTCTGCCACCCGCAGCACCACATACGGCCCGGGCTCCAGGTGATGGAGCGGCCCATCCTCCGCCCGCCCCACCTCCCGCGCCTCCAGCGTCACCTCCACCCGGCCCGCCCGGTCTCCCACGGCCTGCACCGCGTTGGTGCACAGGTTGAGGATCACCTGCTGGAGTTGGGTGGGGTCCCCGAACACCACGTAGTCGGGCTTTCGGGCGGGGCCGCGAAGGTCTACCGACGAGGGGGACGACGCCGCCAGGAAGTCCAGGGTCTCGATCACCAGGTCTGCGAGCGCCACGGGGCGGCGTACCTGCGACTCCTGGCGGCTGAAGGCCAGGATCTGGGCCACGAGGTCCCGCGCCCTTTCGCCGGCCTGGAGCACCCGGCCCAGGTCGCGGGCCGCCGGTCCACCGGGCTCCACCGCGTCCTGGGCCATCTCGGCGTACCCGAGGATCGCCGTCAGGAGGTTGTTGAAGTCGTGGGCGATGCCGCCCGCCAGGGTGCCGATGGCCGTGAGCTTCTGGGAGAGGGCCAGGTGGTGCTCCAGGTCGGCCTGGCGGGTCACGTCGTGGAGCAGGGCCACCCAGTTGACCACCGCCCCCGCTTCGTCGCACAGGGGAGAGAGCGAAAACTCGGCCTGACGCCAGGAGCCGTCCTTGTGGCGGTGGCGCATCACGCCGCTCCACGCCTGGGCCCGCCCGATGGCCTCCTCCAACTGCTCCGGGGAATGTCCCTCCTGCCCCTCCCGCAGAACGCCGCGAAGGTCTCTTCCGAGGAACTCCTGGAGGCCGTGGCCGGTGACGCGCTGGCCCGCGGGATTGACGTACTGGACCCGAAACTTCACGTCTGCGATGAAGACGGCCTCCACCGCCTGGTCTACCGCCCGGGCCAGGAAGGCCAGCTCCTCCTTTGCCCGTTGATGGGAGGTGAAGTCCTGGATTGTCTCCACCGCGGCGACGATCTCCCCCTCGGCCCCCCGGATGGGAGCGGCGTCGAACACGATGTACCGGCGCCTGCCTCCCAGTTGGTCGTACCACCCCTCGGCATGGAGTGCGTCGGCCCCCAGGCGCGAGCGGCCCCAGACGGGGTAGAGCTCGGCGAGGCGGTGAGACTCCCCGCCGATGACCAGATCCGCCAGGCAGGGGCGGGGCGACGGGTAGAAGGGCTTCCACTGTTCGTCGGTCCCCACCATGTCGCCCGCCAGCATGCCGGTGAGCTCCTCGCAGGCGCGGTTCCAGAACCGCACCAGGTGTTCCCGGTCCACCACGAAGGTGGCCACGGGCAGGCTCTGGAGGAGGTTGCGGGTGAACTCCATCTGCTGCCGGATGGCATCCTCGGCGGTCCGGCGCTGGGTGACGTCGCGATAGGTGAGAAGGTACCCCCCGTCGGGCAGGGCGGTGGCGTACCCCTCGACGATGACGCCGTCGAGACGGGGGGTGTCGATCACGGTTCGGGGCTCGCGGCCCTGCAAAAGTTCGAGCCGGCGCCGGATCAGCTCGTCTGCCTGGTCGGGCGGGTAGAGCCCCCGGGCGCACGCGTCGCGAAGCAGTTCGTCGATGGTGGGGCCCGTGTCGAGAAACTCCGGGGAAAACCCCCAGAGGCGGGAGAAGAGGCGGTTGTAGAAGGCGACCCGCCGGCCGGCGTCGAGCACCAGGATGGCGTTGTCGGTGTTGTCGACGACCGCTTGCAGGAGGCTCTGGGACAAGCGGGACTCCTCGGGGAAGGCGGGCCGGAGGTCAGCCGGAAGCGAGCGCTCACGTTTTCGGCCGCGGGGCCCGTGAACTTGAGCTCCTCGAAGGACTCCCGCGACCGGGCTCACCGCACCCGTACACGTACGAAGGGCCCGCGGGAATCCCGCGGGCCCTTCGCCTGCTTCCGGGTATGGAAACGGCTACATGTCCATGTCGCCCATGCCGCCCATGCCGCCCATGCCGCCGCCGGGCATGCCGCCGCCCTTCTCTTCCTTGGGCAGCTCGGCGATCATGGCCTCGGTGGTGAGCAGCAGCCCCGCCACGCTGGCCGCGTTCTGCAGCGCCGAGCGGGCCACCTTGGTGGGGTCGATGATGCCGGCCTCGATCATGTTGACGTACTCTTCCTTGTAGGCGTCGAAGCCCTCGGCCTCCTTGCGGCCCCTCACCTCGTTGGCCACCACGGACGGCTCGGCGCCCGCGTTGACCACGATCTGGCGAAGGGGCTCCTCGAGGGCGCGCTTGACGATCCGCACGCCCACCATCTGGCTCTCGGCGAGCTTGAGCTTGTCGAGCACCGGGATGCAGCGCATGAAGGCCACCCCGCCGCCGGGGACGATGCCCTCTTCCACCGCCGCGCGGGTCGCGTGGAGCGCATCCTCCACCCGGGCCTTCTTCTCCTTCATCTCGGCCTCGGTGGCCGCGCCCACATTGATCACCGCCACGCCGCCCACGAGCTTCGCCAGGCGCTCCTGGAGCTTCTCGCGGTCGTAGTCGGAGGTGGTCTCCTCGATCTGGGCCCGGATCTGCTTGACCCGGTCCTGGATGGCCTGCTGGCTGCCGGCCCCGTCGATGATGGTGGTGTTGTCCTTGTCGATCCGGATGGTCTTGGCCTTGCCCAGGTCACCCAGGGTCACGTTCTCGAGCTTCAGGCCCACCTCTTCGCTGATGACCTGGCCGCCGGTGAGGATGGCGATGTCCTGGAGCATGGCCTTGCGGCGGTCGCCGAAGCCCGGCGCCTTGACCGCGGCGCAGTTGAGCGTGCCGCGCAGCTTGTTGACCACCAGGGTGGCCAGGGCCTCGCCCTCCAGGTCCTCGGAGATGATGACGAAGGGCTTGCCGGTGTTGGCGATCTTCTCGAGGATGGGCAGCAGCGACTTCATGCTGCTGATCTTGCCGTCGTTGATGAGGACGTAGGCCTCCTTGAGCTCGGCCTCCATCCGCTCGGCGTTGGTCACGAAGTAAGGGCTGATGTACCCGCGGTCGAACTGCATCCCCTCGACCACCTCCAGGGTGGTCTCCATGCTCTTGGCTTCCTCGACCGTGATGACGCCTTCCTTGCCGACCTTGTCCATGGCCTCGGCGATGATGTCGCCGATGGTGGGGTCGTTGTTGGCGGAGATGGTGCCGACCTGGGCGATCTCCTTGCGGTCCTTCACCGGCTTGGAGAGGTCCTTGAGTTTGCCCACGCACTTCTCCACCGCGGCCTCGATGCCCCGCTTGATGTCCATGGGGTCGTGGCCGGCGGCCACCAGGCGAGACCCTTCCCGAAACAGCGCCTGGGCCAGCACGGTGGCGGTGGTGGTGCCGTCACCCGCCACGTCCGAGGTCTTGGAGGCGACCTCACGCACCATCTGGGCGCCCATGTTCTGGAACTTGTCCTTGAGCTCGATCTCCTTGGCGACGGTCACACCGTCCTTGGTGACGGTGGGGCTGCCCCAGCTCTTCTCGATGATGACGTTGCGGCCCTTGGGGCCGAGGGTGGCCTTGACGGCGTTGGCCAGGGTGTCGACGCCCTTGAGCAGTGCGCCCCGCGCCTCCTGGCCGTACTCGATCTTCTTTGCAG
>JBFLZB010000187.1 GCA_040756475.1 Thermodesulfobacteriota bacterium | reverse complement strand
CCCACCAGGAGGATGCCGTTGGGGAGCTCGGCCCCCAGGGAGCGGAAGCGCTTGGGCTCCTTGAGGAACTCCACCACCTCGGCGAGCTCCCGCTTGGCGTTGGCCAGGCCGGCCACGTCCTCGAAGGTGGCGTCGCTCTCGGACTTCTTGTAGAGGCGGGCCTTGGACTTGCCGAAGGAGAAGGGGTTCTGCCCCCCCATCATGCCCCCCATGCGCTCCCGGGCCTTCCGGCTCATGTAGACGAAGGCGCCGATGATGAGGATCCATGGGAGAAAGCTCAGGAGCAGCGTGAGGTACCAGGGGTTGTCCTCGCTCTCGGCCCGGACCGTGACCTCCTTTTCCCGCAGAAGCCCCAGGAGCTCCGGGTCCCCGAAGGAAGGGATGGTGGTGGCGAAGGAGGAGTACTCCCGGGGCTCGGCCGGCGTCTCTTCGCCCGCCTGGGGCTCGGGCGTCACGGGCTCGCGGAAGCTGCCGGTGATGTGCTGCCCCCGCACGGTCACCGCCGCGACCCGGTCCGCCTCCAGGTGGGAGAGGAAGTTGGTGTACGGCAGCTCCGCGCGGTCCTGGGTCTGGGTGGCCTGGAAGAAGGTGCTCAGCAGCAGCCACACCGCCAGCACCCAGATCAGCGCCCGCCAGTCCAGCATCTTGGGCGCCCGCTGCGGCTGCCTTGCGCCTTTCCCCGGCGGCGGTCTATCCACGGTCAGGCCGTGGTCCCGAAGAGGGTGAACAGCAGCGCCAGAATGACCGCCTGGATGACCCAGGCGACGGCGCACACGCCCACGGCCCGGCCCGTGCTCCGGTAGTCCAGGGCCTGGCGGACTGCCACCACCATGGCGACCAGCATCCACACCGACGCCACGGCGAACACGATCCAGGCCAGGGGGCGGATCAGCCCCAGCACGCGCACCAGGCCCGGAGCGCTGGAGAACCCGATGGTGCGCAGGAGCTCCCCCGGGCTCGACCGGGTCTGGGGCTCGGGCATCACTTTCACCCCGATCAGGTAGGTCAGGTACGCCCAGATGAACCAGCTCAGCAGGGCGGAGATGGTGCCCATCACCACCAGCCCGGCGCCCCCTTCGCCCGGGGCGCCGAGTCCCCCGGCCACGCTGGAGAGCACCACCACCCCCAGGGCCTGGCCCAAGGCGGCAGGGTCGGCTTCCACCTCCTCGTAGAGGCTGGCGTCGAGCTTCGCGGCCCGGAGCATCCGTTCGACGATCTGTGCCATGAGCTTCACTCCTCCTCGGGGGTCGCCGCGCTCCCGGCCAGGGCGCCTGGGGCCTGCCATCCCCCGCTCCTTGCATAGCAGACGGCGTCGGTGACGCAAGGAGGCAGTACCGGCCACAGCGATCTGAAATGGGCTTTCGCCGCTGTCCGGGCCGAGAATGGACCGAACGGGTAAAGGTTCTACCCGATCCGGTCGGACGCCCGGGCGAGGGTTTGACCCCGGTGCGTTTCTCGCCAACGATGGTCCCACGGGTTGCGGGCGGGAGAGAGGAGGAGACCGTGGGGCCGGCCCGTTTCCTGGAGGACGCCGACCTCCAGGCCTGGCGCAGCACGGTTGACGTGAACCTCACCGGCGCCTACCTGTGCTCGCCGGTCTCCGACCCCATCACCGGGGTGAACGGCACGCTCTGCGCCTACCGGGAGCTGGGTTGGGAGTGAGGGCAGCGTGGGGGTGTGGGGAGGGGGTTGGTTCACAGCCTCTCAGACCGACCCGCCCTCCGAGAAGGGGGTCCCGCCTCGCCCTGGGAACCGAGGTTGCCTTCGCCCCCGGTCTGGGACGGTCGGATAAGAAATCCCCTCGATGGGCCAAATCCCTCGGGCGAGCCCTTGCCGCATCCGCCAGCGCCGGTACGATCCCCTGGAGTGGCGGCCCTGGAGTGGCGGCCGCCCGGAAGTCGGGCGCCCCGGGAGCACAGACGCGCACCGCGTCCCCCCGGGCGTCCTCCTGGCACCACGGCTCGACGCCGAGCCACGACGAGAAGGAGGGACTCGAGATGTCCGAGACCGAGCGCCGCAAGGCCCGCCAAGTGCCGATCGAGACCTCGCAGTAGGCGGCGAAGGGAGGTGGGGGTGGACGACCTCAGCGTGGTGATCGCCGGTGCGGCCGGCGAGGGCATCCAGGTAGTCGGGGAGGTGCTGGCGCAGACCGTGAGCGCCCACGGGTACGCGGTCTTCGCCTGGCAGGAATACGAGTCCCGAATCCGGGGGGGCCACAGCCGCTTCGCCCTGCGGATCGGGGAGGTCCCCCGCAACGCGGCGCTGGAGCGGGCCGACCTGCTCCTCGCCCTCAACCCCGGGGCCGCGCAGCAGTACCGGCCGCTGCTCGGGGACGGGGGCCTGCTGCTCTCTCCGGAAGGGGAGGGGGAGGCCGAGGGAGCGGTGGCCATTCCCTTCGCCGAGCTCGCGCAGGAGGCGGCGGGAAAGAAGCTCTACGCGAACTCCGTGGCGGTGGGTGCCCTGGTGGCCGCCCTGGGCATGGACCGGGAGGTCCTCTACCGGGTCCTGGAGCGGCGCTTCCGGGAGAAGGGTGAGGAGGTGAGTGAGGCCAACCGCAAGGCCGCCGAGGCGGGCTACCGGGAGGCCACGGAACGCTGTGGCGAGCGCTGTCCCTGGAAGCTCGGGGGCGCCGAGGGCCGCTACTACCTGGCGGACGGACACAGGGCCGTGGCCCTGGGCGCGGTGCGCGCCGGGTGCCGCTTCCTGAGCGCCTATCCCATGAGCCCGTCCACCAGCATCATCACCTTCCTGGCCAAGGAGCAGGAGCGCCTGGGGGTCTTCGTGGAGCAGGCCGAGGACGAGCTCGCGGCCATCAACATGGCGGTGGGGGCGTCCTACGCCGGGGCCCGCTCCCTCACCGCCACCTCGGGCGGGGGCTTCGCCCTCATGGGGGAGGGGGTGAGCCTGGCCGGGATGACCGAGACCCCGGTGGTGATCGTGCTGGCCCAGCGTCCGGGACCCGCCACGGGGCTACCCACCCGGACGGCCCAGGGGGACCTGCTGTTCGCGGTCCACGCCGGCCACGGGGAGTTCCCCAAGGCGGTCCTGGCGCCCTCGGACCCGGTGGACGCCTTCCACCAGACGGTGCGGGCCTTCGATCTCGCCGACCGCTTCCAGGTGCCGGTGGTGCTCCTCACCGACCAGTTCCTGGCCGAGTCCCTCTTCTCGGTGGAGGACTTCGAGCTCGGCCGCTCGGAGCCCGAGCTCCACCTGGCCGACCCCGGCGAGATCGAGGAGTACCGGCGCTACCGCCTCACCGAGGGCGGGGTCTCCCCCCGCCTCTACCCGGGCCAGAGCGAGCACCTGGTGGGCGCCGACAGCGACGAGCACGACGAGTGGGGCCACATCACGGAGGACCTGGAAGGCACCGCGGTCCCCATGATGGAAAAGCGCCTGTCCAAGCTGGCAGGGCTCCGCGCCGCCCTGCGGCCGCCCGAGGCCGACGGGGTCGAGGAGGCCGAGCACGTCCTGGTGGGGTGGGGCTCTTCCCGGGGCGCGGTGCGCGAGGCGGTGGAGCTCCTCCGAGCCGAGGGCGTGGCGGCCGGCTCGCTCCACTTCACCGATCTCTGGCCGCTGCCCGAGTATCGGTTCCCGGAGGGAAAGCGCTATTGGGCGGTGGAGGGCAACGCCACCGGCCAGCTCGCCCGGCTCCTGCGCTCCGAGTACGCCGTGGTGTTCCAGGGCCGGGTGGGGCGCTGCGACGGCCTTCCCCTCACTGCCGAGACGATCCGGAGGCAGATCGATGTCTGACGCCGAGCGGTTCCAGACCGACGCCGAGATCCAGTGGTGCCCCGGGTGCCCGAACTTCTCTCTCCTCAAGGCCTTCCGTTCGGCCCTGGCGCGCCTGGACCTGGCGCCCCACCGGCTGTGCCTGGTGTCGGGCATCGGCCAGGCGGCCAAGCTGCCCCACTACGTGCGGTGCAACTTCTTCAATGGGCTCCACGGCCGGGCGCTGCCCGTGGCCACGGCCGTCGCCGCCGCCAACCCGGAGCTGACCACGGTCGTGGTCACGGGGGAGGGGGACTGCTACGGCGAGGGCGGCAACCACTTCCTGCACGCCCTGCGGCGCAACCCGAACCTGACCGTGGTGGTCCACGACAACCGGATCTACGCCCTCACCAAGGGCCAGGGATCGCCCACCACACCCCTGGGGGAGCGCCGCAGCATCCAGTTCCCGGGCGTGGAGGTGGAGCCCCTGAACCCGCTGGGCATCGCCGTGGTCCAGGGGTGCACCTTCGTGGCCCGGGGGTTCGCCCCCGAGGTCGAACACCTGGCCGACCTGCTGGCCCAGGCCATGGAGCACCCGGGCCTCTCGGTGGTGGACGTGATCCAGCCCTGCATCACCTGGGATCCCCACCCGGTGAGCTGGTACAAGGAACGGGTCTACCGGCTGGAGGACGACTACGACCCCACCGACCCCCAGGCGGCCCTGGCCAAGACCCGGGAGTGGGGGGAGGGCCGCCTTCCCATCGGCGTGCTCTTCCGGGCCGACCCCAAGCCGGTCTTCGGCCGGCGGTTCCGCGAGGAGATCGCCGGCGGTCCCCTGGCCGCCCTCCCCCCGGTCGCAGTGGAGGCCATCGAGGAGGTCCTGGAGCGGATGCGGCCCTGAGAGGGCAGGGAAGCGGCGCCGACCGCAGGAGGAAGGCCGCGACCCGCGCCCCACTGCCTCGACGGTCCAGCGCCACGCCTGCTCCAGCTTCCGGCCACGGTGGTCGTGTTCCTGGTCCTGTGGGTGGTCTGCTCCTGTTTCCGGCGGGGGTGGACGTGGGGTGTGGCCGTGCCCCTGGCGGCCTGGGTCGCCAAGGGCACGGTACTCTTCGCCTGAGTCTGGAGCGGTGCGGAGGTGCCCATGGCGGAAGAAAGGCAGTTCGTGACGGCCCCCCTCCTCTCGGTGAGCGAGGCCGCGGCCTACCTGGGGGTGGGGCGCAAGGTGGTCTACCGGCTGCTGGAGGAGGGCCGGATCGCCGCGGTCAAAGCCGGGCGGACCACCCGGATCGAGAAGCGGAGCCTGGACGAGTTCCGGGCCCGCGGCGAGCTCACCTGAGCCGGATGCCCCCTCGGGCGCCGCAAGAGACGCGGCTTCCGAGCTGGGCCAGGAGCGCGGCCTGTTCGTCGGCCAGGGACCGGTCTCCCGGGTCACCCGGCTCCCCGGCAGCGCGGCTCAGGTCCGCGGCCTGCGCTCCCTTGCGCTGCGCCTGTTCCAGGATGTGCCGGCGCAGGGCCAGGAGCCGTCGCGCCGTAGCCTCCCGGTCCATCGCCCTCAGGGTCGGGCTCATGCGCTCTCCTCCACCCGGGCGCCGCCTTCGCGCATCTCCCGCTCGGTCCGCTCTCCCGCCTCGGGGTCCACCGGGCGGGTGGCGTTGCGGATCACCGCCACGCTCGGGCCTTCCAGCCGCAGGGCGTCGAGCACGGTGGCGCGCACGCACACATCCAGGGCCAGCCCGCCCACCCACAGGTGGCGCACCTGGTCGCGCCGGAGCTGCTCCGCCAGACCGGTCTCGTCGAAGGCCGAGTTCTGGTCCTTGTCCAGTCGCACCCCCTTGGTGATCAGGACGGCCCCCTCGGGCACCCGCAGGTCCGGGTGGAAGCGCGCGCCGGGGCTGTCCTGGAGGCAGTGGGGCGGCCACTCCCCCCCCTGGTCCCGGAAGCTTACGTGGCGCGCCGGGTGCCAGTCCCGGGAGAAGTAGACCGGGATGCCACGCTCCTGGGCGGCCTCGATCCACGCATTGAGGATCGGGATCACCTGGTCGCCCTCGGGGATCGGCAGCGCGCCGCCGGGGCAGAAGTCCACCTGCACGTCCACCACCAGGAGGCCGTCGCCGCTGCGCAGGGCACGGTCGGGGATCACCATGGCTCTCCTCACTTCGCCTCCTCCCTCTGGGGTTGGCGATGCGAACCTGGGCAGAACTATAGAACGGGAGAGCCGGCCGGGTAGGCATCCGGGCGGTTTTGGACCGATGGGCTACGAACTTTGGCCGACCGGCTCGGAGCCCCTATGGCCCGTTGCCCTCCTCCCCTCGCTGGAGCGCTTCCCGGAACGCGTTGAGGGCGCCCCCCGCCACCAGGGCCCTGCGTTGCCGGTCGGAGGCGGCTAGCCGCACAGACACCGTGCGGTCGCCCACTGCCACGGGGAGCTCGGTGTCGCCGCGCTCGACGCGTCGGCGCAACTCCGGGAAGACGACCTGCGAGCCCTTCTCCAGGAGCTCGTAGTCGGCCGGATCGGCGAAGGTGAGGGGCACGATCCCGAAGTTGCACAGGTTCGCGTGGTGGATGCGGGCGAAGCTCTTGGCCAGCTTGACCCGCACCCCCAGAAGGCGCGGGGCAAGAGCCGCGTGCTCGCGGCTGGAACCTTGCCCGTAGTTCTCCCCTCCCACCACGGCGGCGCTCCCGAGCTCCCGGCAGCGTCCTGGGAACTCGGGGTCCACGAGGCTGAACACAAACTCGCTGATGGCGTCGATGTTGGACCGAAGGGGCAGCACCCGGGCCCCCGCCGGCAGGATCGCGTCGGTGGAGATGTTGTCGCCGACCACCAGCGCCACGGTGGCCTCCAACGTCTCGGGCAGAGGCGCAAGTGCCGGAAAGGGCCGTATATTGGGCCCCCGCACGATCTCCACCCCCCGTCCATCCTCGGGGGGGGGCAGCAGGGAGGCTTCGTCCACCAGGTAGCGACCCGGATCCTCGACCCGGGGGTAGGGCATCTCCCGCCCAAGCTCCCGGGGGTCCGTGATGGCGCCCCGCAGGGCCGCCGCAGTGGCGGTCTCGGGGGAGCAAAGGTAGACCTGGTCGTCCTTCGTCCCCGAGCGGCCGGGGAAGTTTCGCGGGAAGGTGCGCAGGCTCACCTGGCCGGTTCCCGGCGCCTGGCTCATGCCGATGCAGCCCAAGCAGCCCGGCTCGTTCACTACGGCCCCCGCCCGCAGCAGGGCCAGGCCGCTGCCCTGTTCGATCACGTTCTCCAGCACCTGCCGGCTGCCGGGGTTGACGTGGAAGGCCACCAGGGGGTGGACGGTGCGCCCCTTGAGGATGCTCGCCGCCACCGCGAGGTCCCGGAAGGAGGAGTTGACGCTCGAGCCCACGATGGCCTGGTGCACGCGGGTGCCGGCCACTTCCCGCACCGGGACGACGTTGCCGGGGGAAGAGGGGCAGGCGATGAGGGGTTCGAGGCGGCCGAGGTCGATCTCTTCCTCCTCGTCGTAGGGCGCCCCGGGGTCGGCCGCGAGCTCCACCCAGGCTCCCCCCCTGCCCTGCGCCTCCAGGTAGGCGCGGGTGCGCCCGTCCGAGGGGAATACCGTGCTCGTTGCGCCGGTCTCGGTGCCCATGTTGCCGATGGTCTCCCGGTCGGTAGCAGACAGAGCGGCCACTCCCGGGCCGTGGTACTCGACGACGAACCCCACACACCCCTTCACGTCGCGACGGCGAAGCATCTCAAGGATCACGTCCTTGGCGCTCACCCACTCGGGCAGGCGCCCCGTGAGCCGCACCCCCAGCACCTTCGGGCAGGGGAGCCGGTAGGGGATCCCCGCCATGGCCAGGGCTACGTCGAGTCCTCCGGCGCCGATCCCCAGCATCGAGACCCCCGCTGCCCCCGGGGTGTGGCTGTCGGCCCCCAGGAGGGTCTTGCCGGGGACGCCGAAGCGCTCCATGTGCACCTGGTGGGAGACCCCGTTGCCCGGCCTGCTGAACCACAGGCCGAAGCGGGCGCTGGCAGTCTGGAGGAAGCGGTGATCGTCGGCGTTTCGGTAGTCGGTTTGGAGGAGGTTGTGGTCCACGTACTGCACCGCGCACTGGGCCCGCACCCGGTCGAGCCCCAGGGCCTCGAACTCCAGCATGGCCAGCGTCCCGGTGGCGTCCTGGAGGAGCGTGTGGTCGATCCGGATGGCGATCTCCTCGCCGGGCACCAGGCTTCCCTCCGCCAGGTGGTCCTCGAGCAGCTTCCGGGTCAAGGTTCGGGACGCGGGCATGGGCAAGTCTCCTCTGCGTCGGAGGCCGTGCGGCTCCCCGAGGTGCCCCTGTGGAGAATGCGACTCGTCCTCCCGGCGATTCGGGGCTCATGGAAGTCGGGCCGTGCCTCTCCCAGGGGGCGCAGTCAGCATACCTCGCTACCGGGCGCCCGGAAGGGCAAGGCCCGAGAAGGGCCGAGGACCGACGCTCCCCTGGGGGTGCATTCCGGCCCTGGGCCCGACGTCTAGCGGGGCGTCGCGCGGTGCTGTATTGTTGTGGCCCGGCGGCACCCCTCCGTTTCCAGCCACGTCGGTGCCGGGTGCGACGAAACCTTGGCCAGCGGTCCGATCGATCTGCGCGCTCCGAAGCGTCCTGACAGGAGGGGGCCGCCGTCCGCGGCGCCTCCTTCGAAGTGGTAGCGGTGGCGGCCTCGGCTGGGGGACTGCGGGCCCTGGAGGTTCTCTTCCGGATCGTGTGGGTGGACCCGCTGGGGAGCGAACCCCGGCGTCTGGGCGCGTAGGGGCGCACAGCGTGCGCCCGGAGGGTTCGGGGTGGGCGCGACGG
>JBFLZB010000186.1 GCA_040756475.1 Thermodesulfobacteriota bacterium | reverse complement strand
GCTGGGGGAGGCGGACACCACCGTGTGTGCGCTGGAAACGCCCCGCGCCGCCCGGGGCCGGGCGGCCGCCGCCCTGGAGGCCGCGGCCGCCAACCTGCGGGACGCCCGGCGCGGAGCGGGAGTGGAGCTGGCCCGGCGGGTGGGGGCGGAGCTCGAAGCCCTGGCCCTGGGGCGCTCGGCGTTTGCCGTGGCGGTGGAGCCGGGGGAGGCCGGCCCCGACGGGGCCGACCAGGTGCGCTTCCTCCTCGCGCCCAATCCGGGGGAGCCCCCCCTGCCGCTCGCACGCATCGCCTCGGGGGGCGAGCTCTCCCGGGTGCTCCTGGCCCTCAAGAATGCCCTTCGCGACACGGGGGTCGAGACCCTGGTCTTCGACGAGGTGGATGCGGGCATCGGGGGAGCGGTGGCCGACGCCGTGGGGGAGCGCCTGGCCGCCCTGGCAACCGCGTGCCAGGTGCTGTGCATCACCCATCTGCCCCAGATCGCCAGCCGCGCCGCCCGCCACCTGCGAGTGGAGAAGCTCCTCGACGGGGGCCGCACCGTGATCCGGGTGCGGGCACTGGACCCGGAGGAGCGCATCGAGGAGCTGGCGCGCATGCTCGGGGGGCGCCACGTCACCCGGACCACCCGGGAGCACGCCCGGGAGCTCGTGGAGAGGAGTGCGTCGTGAATGCTGTTGCCGAAACCACCGCCTTGCCGCTCGCCGCCATCACCCTGGACCGGGCCCGCCTGGCGGACGTGGAGGCCATGAAGGCCCTGCTGGACGACTTCGCCCGCACCGGCGACCTCCTGGCCCGCTCCCGCCTCGACCTCTACGAGAGCATCCGGGATTTCGTGGTGGCCCGCCGGGGAGACGAGCTCGTGGGGCTCTCGGCGCTGCGGATCTGCTGGATCGACCTGGCGGAGGTGCGCTCCCTGGCCGTGCGCCGGGACTGCCAGCGCCAGGGGATCGGCCGGCTCCTGGTGGAGCGGTGCCTCCGGGAGGCCCGGGAGCTCGGCCTCGCCCGGGTCTTCGCCCTCACCTACCGGCCCGACTTCTTCCAGACCCTGGGCTTCCACGAGGTGGAAAAATCGGCGCTGCCCCACAAGGTCTGGCAGGACTGCATCCACTGCGTGAAGTTTCCGGAGTGCGACGAGACGGCGGTGATGCGGGAACTGTAGGGCGAAGCCCCTGATCCTCCGGGCGCGGAGGGTACCAGGGAAGGACGTCGGGAAGATCGAGAGCGCCTCACGCAAGGGCGCAACGAAGGGCTCTGGGGTGTTTCGGGAGACCGCCTTTGTGCCTTCGTTTGAGGACTTTGCGGCTTTGCGTGAAACAAGCCTTTGACTCTGCGAAGGACAACTTCATCTCACGCGAAGGCGCAAAGGCGCAAAGAAGGGCTTTTTGGGTGTTTCGAGAACCAACCGTCGCGCCATCCTTTGCGAACTTTGCGGCTTTGCGTGAAATAAGCCTTTGGCGTTTCGACCCCCTGCTCTCATCCGAATGCAGGGGGGCCCTTCGTCTCCCCTCGCGTCTCCCCTCGCTCTTCCGGGCACTCCCCGCACCGGCCCAGGCACGCGGCGCACCGGGCGTCGGGGCACCACTGGCACGCAAAGCACTCCCGACACGGGTGCTTGCGCTCGCCGTGGTGTCGCGGCACGAAGAGCCGCCCGGGCCAACCCGGGATGGGCCGAAACTCCCCCTCTTCCAACCTGTCGCCGGTGCTCCTCCCGCCGTGCTCCGAGGCGGGCGTGTCCGCGCCGGCGGCCGGGCACGGCCGTTTGGGGCCCGGGGCCGGGGAGGCGGTTTCGGAGCTCGCGGTGGGCTCCACGGGCTTCTTGCGCCTCAAGGCTCCACCGGGAACGAGACCGGACCCGCCGGGCAGCCGAAGGCGTCGGTTCCGGTGACGGAGAGGCTGCCCGGGGCCAGGGGCAGGAGGGTGGCGCCGAGGATCGAGGCGGACCCCGGGGGGGAGGCGGCAAAGGAGAAGGCGCCGGTCATGTCGGTGGAGGCGGCGTCGCGCACCGCCAGCTCCACCGGCTGACCCACCCGGGCAGGGATCGGGGCGGCCGAGAGGGCGTAGGGCGGGCAGGCCGGGGTGACGGTGAGGGGCCCGAGGGGGCACTGGCCGCCGGCCAGGGTTGCCGCCACGTCCAGGGGGGCGAGGCCGGGCACCGTGAGGGTGCTCCCCGGCAGGGGCGCGCCGCCGGCGGAGAAAGTGTAGCGCGCGGTCACGTCCAGACCCCCTTCGCGCACCGAGAGGGCGACCGTCTCCCCCGGGCCCGGAACGGCCGGCTGGGCCTGGAGGAGGCGCCCGGGCGGGCAGTTCACGGTGAAATCCAGGGAGGCCGAGCAGCCGGCCCCGTCCAGGGCGGTGACCTGGGCTCCCCCGATGGCGCCCGCCTCCACCTCCACCGTGGGCCCGAAATTCTGGATGAGGGTGAGGGCGGCGGGATGGTCGATGGACCAGGAGGGCCCTCCCTGGTGGCCGGTGGCGACCACCGTGGCCCGCGCCCCGGGCTCCAGGTCCGTGCCGCCCGGGGCCTCGAGGGCAAGGCCGCAGAAGACCCGCACCTCGGCCTCGGCGACGCACCCGCTCTCGTCCACGGCCCGGACCACGGCGAGGCCCTCGGCCCGGGAGGTGACCAGGCCGAGGTCGTCCACCGCGGCGACCTGGGGGGCCAGGCTCTCCCAGACCACCCGGCCCACGGGCCGCTGGGCCGCGAGGAGGAGCATGTCGCCCAGGGCCAGCTCGGGGGCGGCCGGAGAAAGCGACAGGCCGCAGCAGTGGGAGCAAAGCTCCAAGCGGCTCTCCATCCACCGGGGATCGTACCAGAGCTCGGCGGTGCCCGCTTGGCGCACCCCGCGCTCCGCGGCGATCGCCCCGTAGATCCGGGGGCCGCCGGGCAGGCGGATCTCCCCGTCGGCGTAGAGGGCACCGGCCAGGTTCACCGCCAAGGGGCCCAGGGCCGTGGGGCCGGGGGCCGCCGCGAAGTCCAGGGGCAGGTCGGCCCGGGCAAAGCCCCCCGCCGCCTCGTCGTAGCGGGCGTCGCCGGGGGCCGCGGCCTCCGCCTCCACCTCCCGCGCGCCGGCGGCGGCATCGAACATCACCGAGCCCGCCACGTACAGGAGACCCCGGGTGAAGTACTCCCCCGTCACGGTGAAGATCGGCAGATCCCCCAGGTCCGCCTGGTCCACCCGCCCGGCGCCCTGGAGACCGGCCGGTGCATCGACGAAGGCGAAGGCGCCGTCGTGGGCCCCCAGCCCCCCCAGGCGGGTGGCCTCGGCAAAGGAGATGGCCCCGAGCTGGGGCCGGGCCGGGTTGGCCACGAGCCACGACCCAGCGGGCCCGGGCACGGCCTCCCAGTAGACCCCCCGGGCCTTGGCCAGGAGGCGCAGCCGGTCGTAGTCCAGACGGGAGAGGAGGCCCGCCGCGTCGGGCACCCGCTGGAAGTAGTTTGGGTGGGAGATGGAGACGGTGTCCCCGGCGCCCCCGGGGGCGAAGGGCTGGTCCGTCTCGCCGGGGGAGAGGAGGGGCGCGCCGTCCACCGAGATGGTCCCCCCCACGTAGGCGTTGAAGAAAGGGTCTCGCGGCACGGGCCCATACGCCGCCGAGCTGGGCGCCGCGGCCGGGTCCTTGGCCACCAGCAGCGGCGCCGCCGGCAGGAGGAGGTCTCCGGCCACCGCGGCGTCGCCCCCGTGGACCCGCAGTTCCCCCTCCCAGTCGCCCCAGGACTGGGCGGGGAACGGAAAGCACACCGGCAAGGGCGGCACCAGGAGCGCCTCGGCCGCGCACCGGTCGTCCCACGGGTCGTCCGGGTCCGCGTAGCGGGCCCTCACGGTGACCACCCGGTCCACGGGCGCCCGCAGGCGGCCGCTGAAGGCGCCGTCGTCCGGGTCCCGGGTGACCGGGAGAGACCCCTGGAAATAGGGGCTGTCGAAGGCGCGGGTGCCGTGGACGTCGGACTCGAAGAGGTCGGGGCTTTCCCGATCGAGCACCGTCCCGTCCGCGTCCACCACCTCCACCTGGAGGCCTCGGTGGGTTCCGGCCGTGTTTTGGATGTCGTCGGCTGCGCCTTCCCGCGCGTTTTGGTCGCAGTCCTTCACCCGGAAGAAGACCTCCGATCCCTCGGCGGCGCACAGGGGCGTGTCCTGCGCCCGGGGGTTGGCGGGCACCGGGCCCGGGTTGTCGGGCACGGGGCTGATGAGCAGGTGATCGCAGGAGGTATCCACCGAGACCGCGTCGCTGCGGCAGGTGACCGCCCCCAGGGTGCCCGCGGCCGCGGCGTCGGGCAGGTGGGCGGCGATCCGAAAGGAGCTCCCCGTTCCGGCGTGGTTCACGTAGAGTCGCGCCCGGGCGGTCTGGGGGGCGCCGGGGGGGGCTCCGGCGGCAAAGGGCAGCACGGCGGTGGTCTGGAGGGCGGCGGGGCTGAAGCTCGCACTGCCTCCACCCCCGAAGGGTTCGACCACGAGCTCGACGGTGGTGCCCAGGGGCTCGCAGTGGGTCACTTCCACCGTGTACTCGGGCTCGCAGTCGCGGCGCAGGGTCGTGACGGGATTGCCGTCGCCGTCGAGCACCCGCACCGCGCAGCTCGTGCAGGGGGAAAGATGCACCGGCAGCGCGGGCAGGGCACCGGCGGGGTCCCAGCTCGGGGTGAGGGTGACCGTGGGCCGGTACGCCAGGTCGCCGAGGCCGCACACGGGGGGTGCGTAACGAATTTCGAAGCTGCCGCCGCTGACCCAGGCTCCGGGGGTGCCGGCCGACACCTGGCCCAGGCCGTCGTCCCGGCGGATGTCCACCGCGTCGGGGAACGGCGAGGGGTTTCCCTCCGATGCGAGGGTACCCAGGACCGGCACGGGCGGGGGGGGCGAGACGAGCGCCGCCGCGACGTAGAAGTCCCCGAAGGGGTTTCCCAGGAGGGTCGTCAGGGGGTTGCCGCAGGCGTCTTCGATCCCGAAGGTGTCGGCGACCCCCAGGGAGGGGTCGGGGCAGTCGGAGAAGGATGCGGCGGCAATATGGGGGGTGAGCCCGGCGAGCCGGTGGGGCACCGGGTGCACGCGCACGACGACCTCCCCCGGCAGGGCCGCGGGCCGCACGGCCGCCAGGTAGGGGTGGGGAGCCACGTTGACCCGCTGCACGCTGGAGTAGGCGCTGTAGGGCCCCCCATCGTAGCTGCGGTAGGTGAGGACCCCCGACTCGGCCGTGAGGCGCGGCGGGGCGAGGTCGCCGAAGCCGGCGGCGGGCTGGCCGCCGCCGTCGGTCACTTCCAGGTCCACCGGGTGGGCCAGGGCGTCCTGGGGCCGCACCCGCTGCGCGCAGTAGTCCAGGACCTCGTAGGTCACGTCCACCGTGCCGCCGCAGCCGGGCACGTCCAGGGTGTGGGCCGCGCCGGCGGTGTGGGGCGCCCCGGGGGCCACGGCCACCCCGTCGAAGGAAACCGATGCCGGCAGGCCCGGGATGACCTCGAGGTCCACCGTGGCGGTATGTGGGGCGCACAGGCCGAAGGGGGTGGACAGGGTGGGCGGCTCGGCGGTGCGGGCGGTCAGCGTGTGGACGCCCGTGGGAAACGCGCCGCAGGCCGCGGGCCAGGTGATGGCGGCGTCGACGCGTCCATCCGCGTCCGTGGTGCCGGCCCCGGTGACCGTGGCGGCGGAGGGGCCGGCCAGGGAAAACTCCACCCGGCGCCCGGCCTCGGCGGCTCCCCCGCGGGTCACCCGGAACCCGATGTCCAGGGTGCTCCCCAGCAGCGCCGCGCTCCGATGGAGCTGGTGGCCGGGGGCGGCAGGGTCCTGGTCGGGGACCGTGGCGGGTAGGAGGCTTACCACCGGGCAGTCCCAGAGGTTTCGGGGAGAGACCGAGCTCGTGAGCCGGGTCAAACGGTATCCGCCGTGGTCGGGGAAGCGCGGGTCCGGGTGGTCGGTCTGGGTGATGACGTGGAGCTCGATGCGCCGGACCACTGTGTCCAGGGGCTCTCCGGCCGCGACCCTGGGGCTCGTTGCCGTGTCCACCCGGTCCAGGGTCTCGAAGGTCCCGTCCCCGTCGAAGTCGCCGTAGTACATAAAGAGGGGCTCCCCCAGGCGCAGATTCGCCAGGTGGAGAGCCACCTGGGCGCCGGCGCTGCCGTTCACTTCCCGGGTGAGGGTGTGGTGGGGGCCGTCGGGCTTGAGGAAGTAGCGGTAGGTCTCGGCCGGGGACGCGGCGTAGGCGCCCGGGATGACCTGGTACCCGTCGGCGGGCTCGGCTCCCGGCACGGCGGACCCCGGTGCCAGGGCGGCGTGGTCGGTGCTCCGGTCGGCGTTGAACGTGAGTTGGTAGGGGTGGGCCACGAGCAGGCGCACCTGGCCTTCCTCTCCCGCGACCCCGGCTCCCAGGGAGGTGAGGGCGTGGGTGAGCTCCTCCAGGGCCACCCGGGCGTTTTGCTGGGCGTCGGCAACCTCTTCCTGGATCGAGAAGGAGCGCTGCTGGGAGATGAAGATTTGGTAGACGAACGAGAGGAGCACTCCCACGACGGCGAGGGTGACCAGAAGCTCCACCAGGGTGAACCCGCCGGGCCGTCGCATCAGTACCTCGCCTTGGCTGTAAGGAAGGAAACCTCTCCCGTGCCCCGCGCCCCCAGGTCCCAGCCGACCGACACCAGAATCCGCGTGAGGTCGTCCTCGTCCCCGGCCAGGGGGGGCGCCACAGGGAACGCGAGCTCCACGGTGTAGATCCCCCCCACGACCCGGGGTGCCGGGGGAGCGGCGGCGAGGGTTCGGAGCAGCTCGTACTCCAGGGCGCGGAGCTCCTCGGCCTGCCCCTGGGCCAGGGAAACAGCCCGGCTGCGGACCGCGGCGCCGTCGTTGGCGCGCAGGTTGGCGATGACGAGGGGCATGAGGGTGGCGAGGCCGACGGAAAAGACCGCCATGGCCACGAGGGCCTCCACGAGGGTGAAGGCCCTCGTGCCCCGGCGGAGGGCGCCGAGCCGCAGTCCCGATGGTCGCCTCGCGCCGCGCGGCACCGCCAAAGCCATCATCCTTCCCATCCCGCCCCGCTCCTGCGGAACGCCCGGGCCCGCCCCGTGGTGGACACGACGGTGACCTTGCGCTCCCGGTCCTCCCGGACGCCGGCGTCTTGCCCGGGGCGCAGGAACACGGTCCCGCCGTTGGACGTGCCCCGGGGCTTGAAGAGGGCCTGGTCACCGCCGAAGCTCACGGGATCTCCCGTCAAGGCGCTCCCGAAGGCGACCCCCCGGTAGCGTTCCCCCAGGGCGACGGTCTTTACCACGTCGTCCCCGGGGCTCACCCCCGGGGTTGCGTCGGTGTCGAGGACGAGGGTGTACGCCACCCCAGCCTGGTCGAAGACCAGGAAGGCGTGCACGCCCCGCTCCACCGCGAGCGTCCGGGCCAGACGCAGGTCCCCCACCACCTGGCGCACGGCGGCGTTGACCCGATAGGTGGGGAGGTTGACCAGCACGTAGGGCGTGCCCACCCCGGCCAGGATGCCCACCAGCGCGAGGGCGATCAGGAGCTCCACCAGGGTGAAGGCCCGTCTAGAGCCCATCTTCCACCCTCCAATCCCCGAGGCGCTGCTCGGGCAGCCCGGCCCGCAGGAGGGTGAGGCTCACCTGCCGCCGGCTCCGGTCCACGGTGCCGGTGGACGAGAGGAGGTACCGGCCGGCCTCGGAAGGGTGGGCGCTGGCTTGGACCCGCGCCGTGCCCAAGGGGTTGCCTGCCACGTCCGCGAAGTTCCGGTCCCAGGCGGGGGTAGCGCCGTGGGCGTCCCCCGGAGCCCCGTGCCCCGCGGCCAGGGCGGCCGCCCAGGGATTCCGGGCGAGGCGGTAGGGGCCCGGCCCCGGATCCCCGGAGAGCTCCAGCCAGACGGAGGGAGGAATGACCGAGGCACCCGACGCGCGGACGTGGAACCCCTGGCGGGAGGCGTTCCACAGCACCCAGGGGTTCCAGCGGTCCGCCGCGGTACCCGCGGCCCACACCGGGTCGTCCACCCGGAGCGCGGAGGCGGCGGCGTCCCAGGTGACGGCCGGGTCGGCGGCGGGGTCGGGGATCTCGCGCAAGACGAAGAAGCGCCCCGGCGCGGGGTCGCCGCCCGCGACGGCGATCACGGGGTGGGGAGCGGCGGTGTGGCTCTGGATGGGGAAGCCGTGGCCGGTGCGGTCCACCAGGGTGAACCCTGCGTACCGGTTGCCGTCCCAGGAGTCCAGGGGGCCGGCAATGGGGGTGGCGACCCGCACCTGGCCGGCGGCGGCGGCCTCGATCTTCCCCCAACCCCGGGCCAGGTAATACCGGGCCTCCTCGAGACCTGCCTCCGCCAGGTAGAGGGCGGCCCGGGCATCCCGGTCCCGGGCGGAAATCTGCACCTCCAGGGTCGTGGACTGGACCGCGGCGATGCCCAGCACGCTCAGGAGCGCGAGCACCATCATGGCGGCGACCAGGGCGAAGCCGTTGCGGGACGACATGGGCCGTACCCCCCAGGGAGCACCAGAGGGGGTCCACCGTAGCACAGGGCGGCGCCTCGGCAAGGGGGTTCTTCCAGGCCAGCCCGGCGGGGTCCTCCCCCAGATCGCCGAAGCGGGCGGGCCGGGGGCCTCCCCTCCGGCGGCGCAGAATCCAGTGAGATTCTGGAGGTCCGTGGCATTCCAGCGAGGGAACGGGAGG
>JBFLZB010000185.1 GCA_040756475.1 Thermodesulfobacteriota bacterium | reverse complement strand
GGCCCTGGCTGCCCTCTATTTCTACGGCTGGCGCTGCGTCGCGGTGTTGGCGGTCACCAACGCCGCCGCCTATGCCACCGAGCGCTACTTCACCCGCCAGCGCGCAGAGCCGGTGACGTCGGCGGTCTTCGTCACCGGGAGCCTGCTCGCCCTGTCCCTGCCGCCGGCCACGCCGTTTTGGATGTGTGCCCTGGGCGCCCTGGTGGGGGTGGCCTTCGGCAAGGAGCTCTTCGGGGGTATGGGCCGAAACGTCTTCAACCCGGCGCTGGTGGGCCGGGCCTTCCTGTACGTGTGCTTCCCGGTCCAGCTCACCGCCGGGTGGCTCGAGCCCTTCCGGGGCGGGCTCGGAGGGCTCGCCGCCTGGCTCCCGGCGGACGCGGTGACGGGAGCCACGCCCCTGCCGACCCTGGCCCTCGGGGAGCCCGTGTCGGCCCTGCTCCTCTTCCTGGGCGCGGTGCCGGGCAGCCTGGGAGAGGCCAGCAAGGCGGCGCTCCTTGTGGGGGCTGCGGTCCTCCTGTGGAGGCGGGTCGCCTCCTGGGAGATCATGGCCTCCACGGTGGGCATCTACCTGGTGGTGACGGCGGTTTTCCGGCTCCTGGGGTGGGGTGCGGGGGCCGACCCCCTCCACGGAGTCCTGGCGGGTGGCTTCCTCTACGGGGCCATCTTCATGGCCACCGACCCGGTGAGCGCCAACCGCACGCGGCCGGGGAAGGTGGCCTACGGGGCGGTGATCGGGCTGGCGACCGCGCTCATCCGGGATCTGGGCAACTTCCCCGAGGGGATCATGTTCGCCATCCTCCTCGGGAACATGTTCGGTCCCATCCTGGAGGAGGGGCTGGGCGCCTGGAAGGCCTGGCGGGCGGGGGAGTCCCACCCGTGAAGAGCTCCCCCCTCTACCCCATCGGGTTCATGGTGGTGCTGGCCGCCTTCTTCGGCGCGGTGGTGAGCTCGCTCGCCCTGGTGACCCGTGACCGGGTGGAGGCCGGCGAGCGGGCCCAGTTTCGCCAGCACGTGCTCTCGGCCTTCCACCTGCCCGCGCCCCGGGAGCCCGACGCCCTGGCGCGGTTGTGGAGCCGCCGGGTGGAAGAGCTCGCCGCGCCCCAGGGGGAGTACTACCGAGTGCGGGGTGAGGACGGCGCGCTGCTGGGCTACGGGTTCCGTTTCCAGGGGCCCGGCTTCTGGGGCCCCATCAGCGGGGTGCTGGCGGTCAAGCCCGGGGGGACGGAGATCCTGGGAATCGCCTTCACCAAACACCAGGAGACCCCCGGCCTGGGGGGGCGGATCACGGAAGCCTGGTTCCGGGAGCAGTTCCGGGGCAAGCCCCTGGCGCCTCCCCCCGGAGGAGGGCCCGCCCTGACCTTCGTGTATCGGCCGCCCCGGGAACCCCGGGAGGTGGAGGCCGTGACCGGGGCCACCCAGACGAGCAGCCGTCTCGAGGAGTCCCTGAACCGCTTCCTGGAAGACCTGCGCCGGCACTCCGCCCTGGCCGGGGGGGAGGCCCGCTGATGGCCATGCGCCCCACCCTGTGGCTGCGCCGGAGCCTGGGCGTCTCCACCCTGCGCCGGGGCATCTGGGACGACAACCCCATCTACCGGCAGATCCTGGGGATCTGCTCGGCCCTGGCGGTGACGAACCTCCTGGTGAACACCGCGGTGATGAGCGCGGGGCTCGTCTTCGTCACCGCCATGTCGAGCTTCACCGTGAGCTGCCTGCGCACCGTCACCCCCAAGCGGGTGCGGATGATGGCCCAGGTCCTCATCATCGCCTCCTACGTGATCGTGGTGGACATCGCCATCAAGGCCTACCTGCCGGCCATCAGCGAGGCGCTGGGGCCTTACGTGGGCCTCATCATCACCAACTGCATCATCATGGGGCGGTGCGAGGGGTTCGCGGCCAAGAACCCCCCCGTGCTCTCGTTTCTCGACGGGCTCGGGTGCGGCATCGGGTACGGGCTCGTGCTCCTGACCATCGCCTTCTTCCGGGAGCTCCTGGGGTTCGGCACCCTCTTCGGGGCCCCGGTGCTCCCCGACGGGTTCACCCGCTGGGTGATCATGGTGATGCCCCCGGGGGCCTTCTTCATGCTCGGCCTGGTGATGTGGCTCCTGCGCACGGTGCAGAAGCCCCGATCGCCCGCGGAAGGAGGGTAGCGTGGAAACCCCCGGCCCCTTCACGATCTTCCTCGCGTCGATCTTCATCAACAACATCCTGCTCGCCAACTTCCTGGGCATGTGCTCCTTCATCGCCGTGTCGCGGGAGATCAAGACGGCCCTCGGGCTGGGCACGGCGGTGATCTTCGTGATGACCCTGACCTCGGGCATCAACTACTTCGTCTACACTCTCCTCCTGGAGCCGCTGGGCCTCGAGTACCTGCGGTTCATCGCCTTCATCGTGGTCATCGCCGCCACGGTGCAGCTCGTCGAGATGATCATCGAGCGGGTGAGCCCGGTGCTCTACTACGCCCTGGGAATCTTCCTGCCCCTCATCACGGTCAACTGCGCCATCCTCGGGGTGAGCCTCTTCCTGGTGATCCGGGAGTACTCGTTCCTCCAGAGCCTGGCCTACGGGGCGGGGGGCGGCGCCGGCTGGGCCCTGGCCATCCTGGCCATGGCGGGGCTTCGCCAGAAGATGAAGCGCTCCCGGGTGCACCCGGCGCTCCAGGGCCCCGCCATCACCATGATCCTCACGGGCATCATGGCGCTCGCCTTCATCGGGTTCTCCGGCATGGTGCCGATGTGAGGCCCACCGGGCGGCGCCGTGCGCAGCGGGGGGCCCGTGGGTAGCGTGGTCTCCGCCGTCCTGGTCCTGGCGGGCCTGGGGGCTTTCCTGGCCCTGCTCCTGGTGCTGGCGGAGAAGAGGCTCGCCTCGTCGGGCCCCGTGCGCCTGCGGATCAACCAGGGGGAGCCCCGGGAGGTGGAGGGGGGCGAGCCGCTGCTGTCGGCCCTCAAGGGCCAGGGCATCTTCATCCCCTCGGCCTGCGGAGGCCGGGGGAGCTGCGGCCTGTGCAAGGTGCGCATCCTGGAGGGGGGCGGGCCGCTCCTGCCCACCGAGACCCCCCACCTCTCCCCGGAGGAGATCGACAACCAGGTGCGCCTGTCCTGCCAGGTGAAGGTGCGGGAAGCGATGGCCCTGGAGATCCCCGAGTCGCTCCTGGAGGTCGAGGAGTACCCCGTGCGGGTGGAGGCGCTCACGCCGTGCACCTACGACACGGTGAAGGTACGCCTGGGTTTCGAGGCGGACGCGGGCTTCTCCTTCCGGGCCGGCCAGTACGTGCAGGTGGAAACCCCCATCTACGACGGCCTCTCCGAGCCCGTGTACCGGGCCTACTCCATCTCTTCCCCGCCCTCGGAGACGCGGTTCATCGAGCTCATCCTGCGCCGCGTGCCCCGGGGCATCTGCACCACCTACGTCCACGAGCTCCTGCTCGCGGGAGACCGGCTCAAGATCAACGGCCCCTACGGCGACTTCTACCTCCGGGAGACGCAGGCGGAGGCGGTCTTCATCGCCGGAGGCTCGGGGCTCGCGCCCTTCGAGGCGATACTGGCCGACATGGCCGAGCGGGGGATTCGCAAGAAGGCGACCCTCTTCTTCGGGGCCGTGAGCCGCCGCGACCTCTACGACCAGGAGCTCCTGCGGGAGTACGAGGAGAAGATCCCGGGCTTCCGGGCCGTGCCGGCCCTCTCCAAACCCGCGCCCGAGGACCAGTGGGAGGGGGAGACCGGCCTCATCACCGAGGTGGTGGCCCGAGGCTACGAGAGCATGGCCGGCATGGAGGGGTACCTGTGCGGGAGCCCCGGGATGATCGATGCCTGCATCCGGGTGCTCACGGAGAAGGGCATCCCCGAGGACCGGATCTACTTCGACAAGTTCTCGTGAGCGTGCCCCGATCTCATCGGTATCGGGATCGATTTCGACCGAGCTGAACCGGAATTCTCGGCGCAACCCCCGCGGGGAGGAACGATGAAGCAGTCGCCCCAGCTCCAGGCGGCCCAGGCCCGCATGGCCCCGGGCGCCCTCACCATGGACGGCTTCCTGGGGACCGACCCCCGGGACCTGGCGGAGATCCTGGAGGACGACGAGGGGGCGGTGCGCCGGCTGGGCCTGGCGCACGAGGCGCTCGCCGCCGACCTCCACCGCCTCACCGAACGGGCCATCGGCGGTTTCGGCGCCCCGGTAGCCGAGGGCCCCTTCGAGCTTTGCGCCTGCGAGGCCATGGGCGTGCTCCCGTGCCCCTTCGGGGAACCGGGCCTCCACCCCAAGGCCGTGATCGAGGCCCGGCGCACCGACACGGGGGAGCGCCTGTCTTGGACGGCCCTCCAGGTCCACCTGATTCGGGCCCACGGCTTCTACGAGGGCCGGGGCAGCCCGTTTCGCCTGGAGCCCCCCGTCCTTGCCCGGTTCCTGGGTCTGCACCCTCCCCCGCAGTAGAGGACCCCGCTTCAGCCCGGCCCTGGGCGGGCCGATAGGGAACAGTGCTGTGCCGCCCTGCGGCGGCGCCGGGGGGCCGTTGTCTCGGCCCCGGCGCTTTCCCTATCGGGGGTAGGAGACGGAGCCCACATGAAGGCAGGATTGCCGCTGGCTTTGCTCGCTGCGTGCCTCGCCTGGTCCCCGCCCGCCCGGGCAGGCGACGACCTGATGGACCTGAGCCTCGAGGACCTCCTGGCCGTGGAGGTCACCTCGGTCTCCCGCAAGCCACAGAAGCTCTCCGACACGGCGGCGGCGGTCTTCGTCATCACCCGGGAGGACATCCGCCGCTCGGGCGCCACCAGCATCCCCGAGGCCCTGCGCATGGCCCCGGGCCTCCAGGTGGCCCGGATCGACGCCAACAAGTGGGTCGTCACGGCCCGGGGCTTCGCCGACCGGTTCAGCAACAAGCTCCTGGTCCTGGTGGACGGCCGCAGCGTCTACACCCCGCTCTTTTCCGGGGTGTACTGGGACGTGCAGGACACCCTCCTGGAGGACGTGGACCGCATCGAGGTCATCCGGGGCCCCGGGGCCGCCCTGTGGGGCGCCAACGCCGTCAACGGGGTGATCAACATCATCACGCGCCACGCCGCCGATACCCAGGGCGGGCTCGTCACCGCCGGGGGGGGCACCGAGGCCCGGGCCTTCGGGGGCGCCCGCTACGGGGGCGCCCTGGGGGAGGGGGCCCAGTACCGGCTGTTCGCGAAGGGCGCCCAAACGGACAAAGGAGAAGACGCCTCGGGCCGGGAGGGCGCCGACGCCTGGCACGCCCTGCGGGGGGGGCTGCGGCTCGACGCCCGGCCCTCGGCGCGCGACGCCGTGCTCGTCACCGGAGAGGCCTACCGGGGAGAGGCCGGAACCCGATACCTCGTTCCCCGGCTGCCCCCCCCGGGGTCCCCCGGGGCACAGACCGGAGAGATCGTGGAAGACGACGGCCGGTTCTGGGGCGGGCACCTCCTGGGCCGCTGGAGCCGCACCCTCTCCCCCGCCTCGGACCTGGCCCTGCAGCTCTACTACGACCGCACCGATCGCCGGGAGCTCCTCTTCGGCGAACGGCGCGACACCCTCGACGCGGACTTCCAGCACCGGTTCGGGATGGCCCGCCACGAGCTCGTCTGGGGGTTCGGGTACCGCCTCACCCGGGGAGAGCTCGAGACCGGGGAGGTCATCGCCTTCGACCCTTCGACCCGGACCGACCAGCTCTGGAGCGCCTTCGTACAGGACGATGTCACCCTGGTGCCCGAGCGCCTGCGCCTGACCCTGGGCTCGAAGTTCGAACACAACGATTACACCGGTTTCGAGGTCCAGCCCAACGCCCGGCTCCTGTGGACGCCGCTGCCCCGCCACTCCTTCTGGGCCGCGGTCTCCCGGGCCGTGCGGACGCCCTCCCAGGGAGATGCCGGGGCCCGCATCCGTTCCAATGTGACCCTGGTCCCCGATCCCCGCCAGCCGGGCGCGACCTTTCCTGTGCAGCTCGTCCTGGAGGGCAGCGAGGACTTCGGGTCCGAATCGCTCCTGGCCTACGAGGCAGGGTACCGCGCCCACCTGGCCCACGAGCTCTCCCTGGACGTGACGGGCTTCCACCACCGTTACCGGGACCTACGCAGCTTCGAGCCCCAGGAGCCGGAGCTCCGGGCCGAGCCGGTGCCCCATGCGGTGCAGGCGCTTCGCTGGGACAACCGCCTGGAGGGCCGGGCCTGGGGCGTGGAGACGGCGGCGGACTGGTTTGCGCTCCCCTGGTGGCGCCTCCAGCTCGCCCACACCTGGTTCCTCCTGGAGCTCCGGGCCCGGGACGGGAGCGCAGACTTCTTCTCCGAAAACGACGAGGGCCGAAGCCCCCGGCACCAGGTCTCCCTTCGCTCGTCCCTGGACGTGACCTCCGGCCTGGAGCTCGACGTGTGGCTCCGGCGCGTGTCGCGGCTCCCCCAGGACGGCGTGGAGAGCTACACCGCCCTGGACGTTCGGTTGGGGTGGAGCCCCCGGGAGGATCTGGAGCTCTCCGTGGCCGGCCAGAACCTCCTGGACCGGCGCCGGGCCGAGTTCGAGCCGGGCCAGGCGATTCGCACGCTCCCCACCGAGGCAGAGCGGGGCGTCTACGGCCGGGTCACCCTGCGGTTCTAGGCGGACACCGGCGCCCATGGGTCTTCCCCTTCGCTTCTCGTCCCCGGGCCGGCCCCGGCGCTGGCTCCTGCCCGCGCTGGCGTGGCTCCTCGCCGCGGCGGCTGCCGCCGGGGCCCAGCCGCGCCAGGCGCAGGAATACGAGGTCAAGGCGGCGTATCTGTACAACTTTGCCCGGTTCACCGACTGGCCCCCGGCGGCCTTTCCCGCGCAGGACGCGCCCCTAGTGGTTGCCGTGCTCGGGGAGAGCCCCTTCGGTTCGGCGCTGGACGCCCTGGCGGGGAAGACCGCCAAGGGGCGTCCCCTCCAGGTGCGCCGGGCCCGCCGGCTGGACGAGCTCCCCGGCGTCCACCTGCTCTTCATCGCCGACTCGGAGCGGGGGCGCCTGCCCGTGATCCTGAAGGCCCTGGCCGGCCGGCCCGTGCTCACCGTGGCCGACGTGCCCCAGTTCGCGCGCCAGGGAGGGATGATCCAGCTCGTCTCGGCCGAGGGGGCGGTGCGGTTCGAGATCAACCGGGACGCGGCCCTCCGGGCGGGCCTGGAAATCAGCTCTCGCCTGCTCCAGCTCGCCACCCTCGTGGGCTCCGAGGCGCAGCCGTGATCGGCCGCATCGCCGCGGGGCTGTCCATCCGGGCCAAGCTCACGGCCGTCATCGTGCTGACGAGCGCCGCGGCGCTCGTCCTGGCTGCCGGCGCCTTCGTGGCCCACGAGGTCTTCACCTACCGGAGCTCCCTGGTGGCGGAGCTCACGTCACTCGCCCGGGTGGTGGGGAGCAACACCACCGCCGCCCTCTCCTTCGACGACCGCCGGGCCGCCGCCGAGACCCTGGCCGGTCTCTCGGGGGAGCCCCACATCCTGCGGGCGGCCCTGTACGACGAGGAGGGGCGCCGCTTTGCCGTGTATCCGCCCTCGGCCGAGGCGGACGCGGCGCCGGATTGGGCACGCCGGGACCAAGCGCGGTCCCCCACCCACCGCTTCTTCCCGTCCTACCTGGAGCTCGCCCACCCCGTGGTCTTCGACGGGGACGTGGTGGGCACCGTGGTGCTGCGATCGAGCCTCGAGGCGCTCCGGGCCCGGCTGCTGCGCCTGGTGGCCATCGCCCTGGGCATCCTCGCCCTGGCATCGCTGGTGGCCTACTCCCTCTCCCTGGCCCTGGGCCGGCTCATCGCCCGGCCCGTGCAGGACCTGGCCGAAACCATGGGGCGGGTCTCCCGGGAAGGGGACTTCTCCCTGCGGGCGGCGGGCGGGGGCCAGGACGAGCTGGGCGCCCTGGTGGACGGCTTCAACCGCATGCTCGCCCAGCTCCAGGCCCGGGACGAAGAGCTCCTGCGCCTGGCCACCGCCGTGGAGCAGGCCGCCGAGGCCATCGTCGTCACCGACACGCACTGGCGCATCCAGTACGTGAACCCGGCCTTCGAGCACATCACCGGGTATGCCCGGCAGGAAGCGCTGGGGGAGCACATCCGGCTCCTGCGCAGCGGCGAGAACGCGGCCGAGCTCTTGCGCGACCTGGAGGAGCGGGTGGCCGGGGGAGAGCCCTGGAGCGGCCGCCTGGTGAACCGGCGCAAGGACGGCTCGCTCTACGAGGAAGAGTGCACCGTCTCCCCCGTGCGGGACGACCGGGGCCGCATCGTCAACTACGTGGCCGTCAAGCGGGACGTCACCGCCGAGGTGCGGCTCGAGAAACAGCTGCGCCAGTCCCAGAAGCTCGAGGCCCTGGGCACCCTGGCGGGGGGCATCGCCCACGACTTCAACAACGTGCTGACCCCCATCCTGGGGTACACCGAGATGGCGGTGGACGACCTGCCCCCCGACAGCCGCGTCCGCGACGGCCTGACCCGGGTCCTGGCCGCCGCGGAGCGGGCTCGGGACCTGGTCAAGCAGATCCTGGCCTTCAGCCGCCGGGCGGAGCAGGAGCGCCGGCCGGTGCACCTGGGGGACCTGGTGCGGGAGACCCTGCGGCTCGTCTCCGCGACCCTGCCCAAGACCATCGAGATCCGAAGCCGCCTCGACGACGACCCGGGCCCGGTGGTGGCCGACGCCACCCAGCTCCACCAGGTGCTCCTCAACCTGTGCACCAACGCGTGGCATGCCATGG
>JBFLZB010000184.1 GCA_040756475.1 Thermodesulfobacteriota bacterium | reverse complement strand
CTCCAGGGCGGCGGCGGACAGCTCTTGCGTGACACAGGGCCCCAGGCACACGGCCGTCACCGGTGACGTGCCCAGGCCCAGGAGCATTGCCTCGCCGACCACATCCCCCGGCCGGCAGAAGCCCGCGACCGCGGGCCTCCCACCCGGGCTGCGGCGGTACAGGCAGACGCAGCCTTCCAAGAGGAGAAACAGGCTCGCCGCGGGGGCCCCTTCCCGGAGGAGGATCTCGCCCGCGGGGCGGCACCTGGAACGGACCTCTCCGACGGAAAGTGTCTCGCCGGTGAGGTCGCCGCCCTCCCCGGGCACGGGAAACCCGGCGGCAAGCGGCAGCGGGGAGGTCGGTACCCCGCCGGTGTCATCGGGGACGCGCCGGGGGATTGCGGTCATGGGGCCCCCGGATAGGATGGCATTCCGTCTGGAACAAGATAGGGGGTCAAGTGGAGATGCGCTGTAGCGACGGCTACAGCCGGCCCGGCCGAAGCCGGGTATCTTGCCGCAAGGGGTGGCGGATCCGGGGCGAGGTGTAAGGGCCGTTCCGAACGAGCGACGCATACAGTGGGCGACGGGCCCGGCCGGGGGACGGGTCTTCCGGCAGCGGCGCCGTACGCGGAGGAGAAGCCATGGCCGATTACGACTACGACGTGGGAATCCTCGGGGGCGGCGCCGCCGGCCTCACGGTGGCGGCGGGCGCCGCCCGGTTCGGGGCCAAGGCGCTCCTGATCGAGAAGGCGCCGAAGCTCGGGGGCGACTGCCTGCATTATGGGTGCGTGCCCTCCAAGACCCTGATCCGCACCGCCGGGGTGTGGGCCCAGGCCCGGCGGGCCGCCGAGTTCGGGCTGCCGAGCCTCGCACTCCCCCCCGTGGACCTGGGGGCGGTGATGGCGCGGGTGCGCTCGGTCATCGAGACGATCCAGGAGCACGACTCCCCGGAGCGGTTCTGCCGCCTGGGGGCCGAGGTGCGCTTCGGGACGCCCCGGTTCGTGGACGGCCACACGGTGGAGGTGGACGGGCAGAAGGTGACGGCCCGCAGTTGGGTGGTGGCCACGGGCTCGCGTCCGGCCCTGCCTCCGATGGAGGGGCTGGCCGAGACGCCCCACTGGACCAACGAGACGGTCTTTTCCCAGACCCGGCTCCCCGACCGGCTGCTCGTCCTCGGGGGCGGCCCCATCGGGCTGGAGCTGGCCCAGGCCTTCCAGCGCCTCGGCTCCCGGGTCGCCGTGGTCGAGTTCCTGGATCAGATCCTGGGTCCCGAGGACGCCGATGTCGCCGCGGTCCTGCGGCAGCGCCTCGAGGCCGAGGGGATGGAGATCCTCACCGGGACCAAGGCGGTGAAGGCCGAGCGCCACGGCGACGGGGTGCGCCTCACCGTGGCACCGGCCCAGGGCGGCGGCGAGCTCCGGGTGCTCGACGCCGAGGCGCTGCTGGTGGCCACCGGGCGCCGGCCCAACGTGGAGGACCTGGGGCTGGAGGCGGCAGGGGTGGAGTTCACCCCCCGGGGCATCCCCACCGATGCGCGGCTGCGCACCAACGTCCAGCACATCTACGCCTGCGGGGACGTCAACGGCCAGCTCCCCTTCACCCACGTGGCCGGGTACGAGGGCGGCATCGCCCTCACCAACGCCGTTCTGCGCCTGCCCCGGAAAGCCGACTACGCCAAGGTCCCCTGGTGCACCTACACCGAACCCGAGGTCGCCAGCGTGGGCCTGAACGAGAAGCGGGCGCAGAAGGAAGGCGTGGCCTACCGGGTGCTCACCGAGGAGTTCGCCGGCAACGACCGGGCCCTGGCCGAGGGCGAGCCCCTGGGCAAGATCAAGGTGCTCATCAGCCCGAAGGGCGCGGTCCTGGGGTGCCAGATCATCGGCGCCCACGCGGGCGAGCTCATCCACGAATGGATCGCCGCGGTGGCCGGGGGTGTGAAGCTCTCGGCCCTGGCGGGGGCGATCCACGTGTACCCTACGCTTTCGGAGATCTCCAAGCGCGCCGCCGGCAGCTACTTCTCGGAAAAGCTCTTCAGCGACCGCGCCAAGGGGGTGCTGAAGTTCCTCTTCCACCTCAAGGGCCGGGCCTGCACCCCGACCGAAGGCGGCCCGCCGGCCAACATGGCGTAGGCGGCAGCGGCCGAACCGGTTCTTCGATCCCCGAGGAAGCTCCCACCACTGCACGAGGTGACACCGTGAATACCTACTACGACCCCGAGGACCTGGCCAGGTTCCCCGAGATCGGCGAAGAAGCCCCGGAGCTCGCGAAAAAGTTCTTCGACTACTACGGCGCGGTCTTCGCGGAAGGGGAGCTGACCGAGCGCGAAAAGGCGCTGATCGCCCTGGGGGTGGCCCACGCGGTGCAGTGCCCCTACTGCATCGACGCCTACACCCAGGCGTGCCTGGAGAAGGGCTCGAACCTGGGTGAGATGACCGAGGCCGTGCACGTGGCCAATGCCATTCGCGGGGGCGCCTCCCTGGTGCACGGCCTCCAGATGCGAAAGGTCGCCAAGAAGCTCTCCCTGTGAGGTGGACGTGGAAGCCCTGAGTTTGCAGCGAGCACCGGCGGACGGCCTTTCGCCGGCGTGCCCCGATTCCTTCTCCGAGAACCTGGCCGCCCACGGGCTCGAGCTGGTGCGGGCCCAGACCGCCACCCTCCAGGTGAACCTGGGGCTCCTGTGCAACCAGCGCTGCCGGCACTGCCACCTCGCCGCCGGGCCCGAGCGCGCCGAGGTGATGTCGGCCCAGACCATGGACGCTGTGGTGGCGTACGCCCAGCGCTGCCGGTTCGCCGTCATCGACGTGACCGGCGGGGCCCCCGAGCTGGTGCCGGGGCTGGAGAGGTTCCTGGAGCGGCTGTCGCCGCTCGCGCCCCGACTGTTGGTGCGCTCGAACCTTACGGCGCTGGCCGGGCGCGAAGAGCTCATCCGCCTGTGGGCCCGCCTGCGTGCCGTGGTCGTGACCTCGTTTCCCTCCGCGAACCGCGGGCAGACCGACGCCCAGCGGGGCGACGGGGTGTTCGAGACGACCCTGGCGATGCTCCGGCGCCTCAACGAGGCGGGGTACGGTCGGGAGGGCACGGGCCTGGAGCTCGACCTGGTCTCCAACCCGGCGGGGGCGTTCCTGCCCCCGGGGCAGGCCCAGGCCGAGGAGCGCATCCGCCGGGAACTGGCCCGCAAGTGGGGCGTCAGCTTCAACCATCTCTACACGTTCGCCAACATGCCGGTGGGCCGCTTCCGGGCCTGGCTCAAGATCTCGGGCAATCTGGACGGCTACCTGGAGAAGCTGGCCGGGGCCTTCAACCCCTGCACCGTCGAGGGGCTCATGTGCCGGACCCTGGTCTCGGTGGACTGGGAGGGCTACCTGCACGACTGCGACTTCAACCTGGCCCGGGGCCTCGCCCTGGGGGGCAAGCGTCGCCACGTCTCCGAGCTGGACGGACCCCCGGCGCCGGGAACGGCCATCCCCACCGGGGACCACTGCTACGCCTGCACCGCCGGCGCGGGCTTCACCTGAGGGGGCGCCATCGCGGCCCCGTAGGGGCCGGTGCACCCAACACTCCCCCCGGAGGAGTTCCGATGAGCCCCGAAGGAACCCGGCGGGCCGCGGCCCCGAAGCGCAAGACCGTCCTGGCCGTCCTCGGCGCCGCTGCGGCCTTGGGGGCGGCGGTGTACTTCGACGTGCAGGAGTTCCTGCGGGGCGCCCTGGGGTGGATCGACGGCCTGGGGCCGGCGGGCGCCGCGGTCTTCGTCGCCGTGTACGTCGCCGCCTGCGTCTTGTTCGTCCCCGGGTCCATCCTCACCCTGGGGGCGGGCGTGGTCTTCGGGGTGGTGAAGGGGTCGGTGCTGGTCTCGGTGGCCTCCACCCTGGGGGCGACCGCCGCCTTCCTGGTGGGGCGATACCTCGCTCGGGACTGGGTGGCGCGCAGGATCGAGGGCAACGCGAAATTCAAGGCCGTGGACGAGGCGGTGGCCCGGGAGGGGTGGAAGATCGTGGGGCTCACCCGCCTCTCGCCGGTCTTCCCGTTCAACCTCTTGAACTACGCCTACGGCCTCACCCGGGTGTCGCTGCGGGACTACTTCTTCGCCTCCTGGATCGGCATGCTCCCGGGCACGGTGATGTACGTGTACCTGGGCTCCCTGGCCGGCGACCTGGCCCGCCTGGGGGCCGGAGAGCACACCCGCTCCGCCGGGGAGTGGTCCCTCTACGGGGTCGGCCTGGCGGCCACCGTGGCCGTGACCGTGTACGTGACCCGCATCGCCCGGGGGGCGCTGGCGAGGAAGGTGTGAAGGGCAAAGGCGGGACTCACGCCACGCCGCAGCGGCGCCACGAAAAGGCAGCGCAGGGTTTCGAGAGGGCGCGCCGCTGCGCGGGGGCGTGGTTGCGGGAGGCGGTCTCTTCTTGATCCAAGGGAGGGCACCGTGATGACTGCCGAGGTCTTGCTCTTCGCCGTGCCCTGGTGCGACCACTGCCCGGAGTCCCGCCTCGGAGGCCCGGAAACTCGGCCGTGGCGGAGAAAGTGCCGATGATTCCCTACCCGGACCTCGACCCCGTGGCGTTTCGCCTGGGTCCCCTGGCGGTGCGCTGGTACGGGCTCGCGTACCTTGCGGGGTTCTGGGCGGCCCACGCCTCGGTGCGGCGGGCGGCCCGCCGCGGGCGGCTGCCCCTGGCGCCCGAAGACGCCGATGCCCTGCTGGGAGCCCTGGTGCTGGGAGTCGTCGGGGGAGCCCGGCTGGGGTACGCGGTCTTTTACAATCTGCCCCACTTCGCCGCAAACCCCCTGCGCCTCTTCGCCCTGTGGGAGGGCGGCATGAGCTTCCACGGGGGGCTCGCCGGGGCGGCGCTGGGGGCGTGGTGGTTTGCGCGGGGGAGGGGAGTGAGCCTGCTGGCCGCGGGCGACGTTCTGGCCCTCGCCGCACCCCTGGGCCTCTTCTTCGGGCGCCTGGCCAACTTCGTCAACGGAGAGCTCTACGGCCGGGTCTCGTCGGTGCCCTGGGCCATGGTGTTCCCGGGGGCCGGGCCCCTTCCGAGACACCCCAGCCAGCTCTACGAAGCCTTCTTGGAAGGGCCCATCCTCTGGGTGCTGGTCTGGTGGGCCGGGCGCTCTCCCGGCAGCCCGCAGGGGCTGCGGTGCGGAGCCTTCGTCGCCGGGTATGGGGTGCTGCGCTTCCTGGTGGAGCTCACCCGGGAGCCCGACGCCCACCTGGGGCTCGTGCTGGGCGGGCTCAGCATGGGGCAGGTCCTGAGCGCCGCGATGGTGCTCGCAGGCGGCTGGCTCCTCTGGAGAGCTCGACTTGCCGGCACCCAAGGGGACTGAAAGGAACAGGCCTACGAGGAGTATCTGAAGATCCTGAGCGAGGGAACGGAGCCGTTGAGACCCTGAGAGGACGGACGACGCCACAACCGACGGGGAGGGCCTGCCATGCACTACGACCGAGATTCGGTGGTCACCATGCTCCGGTATGGGCTCGTCTGGGAGCAGCGAGGGCAGCCGAGGATTGCCGGTTACTTCGCGTGCGCGGCCCTGGAGCGGATGCTTCCGGAGCGCGTGCGGGGTTACGACGATCCGAGAAGGCGTGGCGGGAGCCAAGAAGCAGGCGTACCTGGGACCCTACGACGAGACGATCGCGCGCCTGGAGAAGCGCTACCTTCGCCGAGCGCGCCGAGGCCCGCGCCGAGCGCGGCGACGTGGAGCGCCTGAGCGCCATGCTTCGCCAGGCTGGGGCGGTGGCCACCGAAACGTCGGCGGCCCGCGCGTGCTGGAGGCGCTGGCGCACTCCGGGGTGTTTCGCCTCGGGGGGATGCTCGTGGGAACGCACGCGTTCGCGGTGCTCGGCAATGTGCTCGGCGTCCGTTGGGACAGGGCGGCGCTTCGCACCCAAGACACCGACCTGGCGGCCGAAGCCGATACCGTGGCGCTCGCCATGCCCGACTTCGGTGCGGCCGACATCCCCCTTGCGCTCGAACGCCTCAAAATGGGCTTTCTTCCGGTGCCGCCCTTCAACCCCAGGGACCCTTCGACGTCATTTCGGGTGCGCAAGAGCCTGCTTCGGGTCGACCTCCTGACGCCTGCTCGGGGCCGGGACGCCTCGGGGGGGGCGCGGTCTTCCTGCCCCAGTGGAACGCGGCGGCCACCCCGCTTCGCTACCTCGACTACCTCTTGGAGGAACCCGTGCGTGCCGCCGTCGTCGGTCACACCGGGCTGCTTGTCAACGTCCCGGCCCCTGCCCGCCTGGCGCTCCACAAGCTCCTCACGGCCTCCGAACGCGACGCCGGCCACGCGGCCAAGGCCGAAAAAGACCTCGCCCAGGCCGGAGAACTCCTGCGGGTGCTCGCCGCGGACCGGCCGGGAGACCTGGAGCTCGCCTGAAAGACGCTCGCCCCTCGGCCGGGCGCGGCCAAGCGGGTCCAGGCGGGAGCCGCGCGCCTTCGCGGGATCGCCCCCGAGGGCCACGCGGCGCTGGCGGAGAAGCTCGGGTTCACGCAGAGCCCTACCGGACGCGTTCGGGATAGCCGGCCGCCCCGGCGGGCGCACGGGCTCGCCGCGCCCGCCGGATCCCCTGCCCGGGGTGCGCGGGGCGCGGGAACGCAGGAAGGTGCATAGGGTCTCGCCTGGGCCGCACCCCCCGCTTCCAGAGGCGTGACGTCCCCCGCGCCGCCTGCGGTGGAACGCGGCCTTCCTGGGAGCGTTCGGTGTGCGCTATAAGTGGGCGAAACGGAAGAACGCCCGGGTGGTGGAACAGGCAGACACAGGAGACTTAAAATCTCCAGGCCGAAAGGCCATACGGGTTCGAATCCCGTCCCGGGCACCAAGTCTTGGCGCGTAGTGTGTTGGTCTTTCCAACGGGCAACCAGCAGCGCGCAGCGCGCCCGCGCGGTTTCGGGACCGCCCTCGCGGCAGGGTTGGCGGCGGGAGCGCGGCTCCCGCAGGGACGGGTGAGGAAGGGTATGCGCATCTTGCACACCTCCGACTGGCACCTGGGGCAGACCCTCCATGGGGTGGGGCGGGAGCACGAGCACGGGGCGTTCCTGGACTGGCTCCTGGAGGTGGTGGGGGAGCGGGGGGTGGACGCGGTGCTCGTGGCGGGGGACGTGTTCGACACCGCGAACCCGCCGGCCCAGGCCCAGGCGGCGTGGTACCGGTTCCTGGCGGCCGCCCGGGAGCGGTATCCGGCCCTGGACCTGGTGGTGATCGGTGGGAACCACGACTCCTCGGCCCGCCTCGACGCCCCCGGGCCCATGCTTGACGCGCTGCGCATCCGGGTGGTGGGGGGGCTTCCCCGGCTCCCCGGCGGGGCGCTGGACCTCGATCGGCTCCTGGTTCCCCTGCGGGACGCCGGGGGGGAGACGGCGGCCTGGGTGGCGGCGGTGCCCTTCCTGCGGCCGGCGGACCTTCCCGCCGAGGACGGGGGGAGGGGCGACCCCCTCGTGGAGGGGGTCCGGGCGGTGTATGCCGAGGCGCTTGCCGAGGCGCGCCGGCGCCGGCGGGGGTCCGAGGGCCTCGTGGCCATGGGCCACTGCTACCTCGCCCAGACCGCCCTTTCGGAGCTGAGCGAGCGCAAGATCCTGGGCGGCAACCAGCACGCCCTTCCCCCCGACCTCTTCCCCGGCGACCTCGCCTACGCGGCCCTGGGGCACCTGCACCTGGCCCAGCGGGTGGGCGGCGACGACCGCATCCGGTACAGCGGCGCGCCGCTGCCGCTGGCGCTTTCCGAGTCGGGCTACCCCCACCAAGTGTGCCTGGTGGACCTGGACGGGGAGGGCCTCCTCCGGCCCGTCCGGGTGGAGTCCTTGCGGGTGCCCCGGGCCGTGGAGATCCTCCACGTCCCCGGGGATGGGCCCCGGCCCCTGGCGGAGGTGCTCGGGCTCCTGGCCGCCCTGCCCGAGGCGGACCCGGCCGTGCCGGAGGCCGCCCGGCCCTACCTGGAGGTCCGGGTTCTCCTGGAGGCCCCGGCCCCGGCCCTGCGACGGGAGGTGGAGGCGGCCCTCACGGGGAAGGCGCCGCGCCTGCTCAAGATCACCGCCCACCACACCGGTCACGGGCAGGCCCTCGGGCCCGCGCCGGGACGCCAGCACCTGCGGGACTTCTCCCCCGAGGAGGTCTTCCTCCAGTGCTACCGGCGAAGCCACGAGGGCGACCCCTCGGCGGACCTCCTGGCCGCCTTCCACGAACTCCTGGAGGACGTGGAGAGGGGGGAGGGGGCGTGAGAATCCTGAAGGTGGGCGGCGAGAACCTGGCGAGCCTGGAGGGGCGCTTCGAGGTGGACTTCGCCGGGGGCCCCCTGGGGGCGGCGGGGCTCTTCGGGATCACGGGGCCCACGGGGGCGGGCAAGTCCACGCTGCTGGACGCCGTGTGCCTGCCCCTCTACGACCGCACGCCGCGCCTGAGCGGGTCCGGGGGGGCAGAGGTGGGGGTGCCGGGGGAGGAGACCCTGCGCAGCGCCGACCCGCGCTCGATCCTGCGGAAGGGGGCGGGGGCCGGGTGGGCCGAGGTGCTCTTCGAGGGTAGGGACGGCCGCCCCTACCGCGCCCGCTGGTCGGTGCGCCGGGCCCGAAACGCCCCCGGCGGCCGGCTCCAGCCCCAGATCATGGAGCTCCACGACGAGGCGGGCCAGAGCCTGGGGGGCACCAAGACCGAGACCCTGGGCCGGCTCGAGGCCCTCCTGGGCCTGTCCTTCGACCAGTTCTGCCGCTCGGTGCTCCTGGCCCAGGGGGACTTCGCCGCCTTCCTCAAGGCCCGGCCCGCGGAGCGGGCCGAGCTGCTGGAGCGGATCACCGGCACCGGGCTCTACGCCGAGCTC
>JBFLZB010000183.1 GCA_040756475.1 Thermodesulfobacteriota bacterium | reverse complement strand
CCCCAGGAAGGGCAGGCCCGCAAGCACGGCCAGGCCTGCCAGCCGCAGGAAGAACGACCCCGCGGCGGCGTCGAGGTCCGGCCGGGCGAAGGGGCGGTAGAAGGGCTGATGGAACGGTGCCAGGGTCGCCTGGGCGAGCTCCGGGCTGGAGCTGACTGAGGCGAGAAACCCCAGCAGGAGAAGCACACCGGCACCGAACCCCGCCGCCCCGATTCCGAGGGTGCCCGGGCGCCGAAGCCGCGGAAGGAGGCCCACCGCCACCCCCCCGGCGCCCAGGCCCAGGAGGGCGAGTCCGATGGCGAGGCTCGCGAAGTGGTACCACATGAGGACCGAGAAGATCCGCATGAGGAGCAGCTCGTAGGAGAGCACCCCCGAAGAGAGGAGAAAGAGCCCGAGGGCCAAGCGCCCCGGGCCGGGCTCGGACCTCATGGAGGGGTCACCCTTCCCCTTCCCCGCTCCCGGTGCCCTTCCCGACAGGTCCGACGCCACGCATCCGGGGCGCCTGCCCCCGTGGAACGCGCCGGAAACGGGCGGCCGCCCGAGAGCCGGCGTCGGGGCGGCCACCTTGCCGCGGGCCCAAAAAAGAAGGCTGTCGCGAAACAGCCTTCCTTCCTCGCGCAAGGGAGGGGATCACCGGCTGGCCAGCTCGCCCGGCTCCTCGACGGTGAGCACCTGGCCCGGACGCACCCCCTCCACCACCTTGCGGATGCCGCTCGGGAAGCGCACCTCCACCGTGTAGGTCTTCGCGGCATCGACCCCGAAGTGGAGCTCCTGGGGAGTCTGGGCGCAAAAGCCCGAGGCCGTGTGAAGCTCGGCCATGCCCGCCAGGGTCGCGCCGTCGCGCACCCACACCCGGGAGCCCACCGCCATGCGGTTCGAGACGGTGCCGGTGAGCCGCACCTTGAGCCAGTTCCCGTCGTTCGTGCGGTTGCGCAAGAGCTTGTTCTCGGCACCCCAGTTCACCACGTAGAGGTCCAGATCCCCGTCCCCGTCCACATCGGCGAAGACCGTGCCCTTGGTGCGCACCGCGGCGCACTGCACGTCGGGATTCTGCCCGGAGACGTCGCTGAAGGTACCGTCGCCGTTGTTGCGGTAGAGCTGGTTGGCCACCTTGCAGTCGCCCTCGTAGAGGTCGACGCGGCCGTCGTGGTCGAAGTCGCCGAAGGTGGGGCCCTTGCCCCAGCCGAGGTTCTCGAGCCCCGAGGCCTCGCCCGCGTCCCGGAAGGTGCCGTCGCCGTTGTTGAGGTAGAGCTTGTTCGGGCCCACGTAGTTCGACACGAACAGATCCAGGTGCCCGTCGCCGTTGACGTCGGCAAAGGCGGCCCCGAGGCCCCAGTGGGGGTCGTCCACCCCGGCCTCGGCGCTCGCGTCCCGGAAGGTGCCGTCGCCGTTGTTGAGGTAGAGCTTGTTGGGCTCGCCGGCCGGGTAGCGGCCGTTGACCACGTAGAGGTCGGGGCGCCCGTCGCCGTTCACGTCGGCCCACACGGCCATCCAGGACCAGGAGCGGTCCCCCACCCCGGCCTGATCGGTCACGTCGGTGAAGCTGCCGTCCCCGTTGTTGCGGTACAGGATGTTCCTGGCGCCCACCCCGTAGTTGGCCAGGTAGAGGTCCAGGAACCCATCGCCGTCGAAGTCCGCCGCGGCAGCGGCGTAGGTGAACTCCTTCGAGCCCACCCCCGCCCGTTCGGTTACGTCCACGAACTTGCCGCCCACGTTTCGCAGGAGGCGGTTGGCCTCGATCTCGTACCGGCCGCCCTTGGGGATGTAGAGGTCCACCCAGCCGTCGTTGTCGAAATCGAAGAAGACCGACCCCATGGCGTAGCCGACGTCCCCCAGGTTGTCTCCCGCCGATGCGGTGACGTCGGTGAAGGTCCCGTCTCCGTTGTTGCGGTAGAGCTTGTTCGGCCCCCCCTTGTTCGACACGTAGAGATCCCAGTGCCCGTCGTTGTCGAAGTCGGCGAAGGCCGCACCCTTGCCGTTTCCGGCATCGCCCACGCCGGCTTCGCGGGTCACGTCCTGAAATACCGGAAGAACGGGGGCCCCCGCCCATGCGGGCAGGGCAAAGGCAGCCGCAACGAGGAGGGCGAGACCGGTGCGCCTCATGGGGTACTCCTTTCCCAGCGGGTACGATCGTGGCCGCAAGTATCGCGGGTCGAGGGCGGTTCGTCAACGGGGCTGCCCGGAGCCGGAGCTCCGAACCGGTCAGCGTACTGTCCAAATCCCCGCCGGTTACTCCCGGCGGCCCGCCGTCCCCGAATCGCGGGGGAGGTACCCTTTCGCTGTCCCTTCTGGCACCATGGCCCCCCCGGAGCGCTGCGGGAAGCCGAAGGCAGGAGAGACGACGGATGGAACCAGGACGCGACCCAGTCCGGATCGCCGGCGGGGGACTGGCGGGGTGCGAGGCGGCGTGGCAGCTCGCGCGCCGCGGGATCCCCGTGCGCCTCTTCGAGATGCGGCCGGTTCGCACGACGCCGGCCCACCGGGGGCCTTGGCTCGCCGAGCTGGTATGCTCGAACTCCCTCAAGGCCGAAGGGCTGGGCCAGGCCTCGGGCCTCTTGCAGGAGGAAATGCGCCGCCTGGGCTCCCTGCTCTTGGAGGTCGCCCAGGCACACCGGGTGCCGGCGGGCCAGGCCCTCGCCGTCGACCGGGAGGGCTTCGCCCGGGAGGCGACCGCGCGTCTCGAGGCCGAACCCCTGGTGGAAGTCGTGCGCGAGGAGGTCACCGCCCTGGGGACGGGGGGCAAGGCCTGCACCCACATCATCCTGGCCACCGGCCCCCTCACCTCCGACTCCCTGGTCGCGAGTCTCGGTGCCCTCACGGGTGCCCAGTCCCTGTACTTCTACGACGCCATGGCGCCCATCGTGGAGGGCGACTCCGTAGACCGAAGCGTGGCCTTCGCCGCTTCGCGCTACGGGAAAGGGGGAGACGACTACCTCAACTGCCCCTTTACCCGAGAGGAGTTCGAGCGGTTCTACGAGGCGCTGACCTGTGCCCGCACGGTGCCCACCCGGGACTTCGAAGAGGAACGGGTCTTCCAGGCGTGCCAGCCCGTGGAGACCCTGGCGGCCAAGGGGCCCAAGACCCTGCTCTTCGGCCCGATGAAGCCCGTGGGCCTCGACGATCCCCGCACGGGCCGCCGCCCGTACGCCGTGGTGCAACTGCGGCGGGAGGACGCCGAGGGCCAGCGGTGGAACCTGGTGGGCTTCCAGACCAAGCTCGCCTATCCGGAGCAGGAGCGGGTGTTTGGCCTCATCCCGGGCCTGGCGAACGCACGCTTCCACCGGCTCGGCAGCCTGCACCGCAACACCTTCGTGGACGGGCCCAGACTCCTGGACCGCTATCTGCGCCTGCGCAAGACCCCATGGGTACAGCTCGCCGGCCAGCTCACCGGGGTGGAGGGATACGTGGAGAGCGCCGGCTCCGGCCTCTGGGCCGGGCTCAATCTGGCGCTTCGCCTGGAGGGCCGGACCCCCGATCCCCTGCCTCCCGAGACCGCCCTGGGCGCGCTGGTGGAGCACGTGGTCGCCTCGCCGACCCGCCCCTTCCAGCCCATGAACATGAATTTCGGCCTCCTCCCCCCCCTGGGCGTGAAGATCCGCGACAAGAAGAAGATCAAGGAGGAAAAAGCCCGCCGCGCCCTGGAAGCCCTGGACGCCTGGCAGGCAAAGTGGCTCGGAAGAGGGGGGGAAGGCGAAATGATGAACGATGAGTGAGAAACGGGCGGAGCCTGGTGCGTCACCCGTCACCCGTCGCGCCCCCTACCCCAACGGACAACGGACAACCGACAACGAGCAACCGGCAACGAGCCACGAGCCACCCCCAACCCACCGCCGTCACACATACTTCTCGATGGTCTCCAGCACCTCGATGCGGTCCACCAGGTCGTTGAGGAAGTCAAGGCGGTCGGCGTCGAGCACCAGCACCGGGGAAAGGTCGTACCGGCCGAGCCAGCGCTCGTAGAGCCGGTTGAGGTCCCGAAGGTAGCCCGCGTCCACGCCCCCCTCGTAGGCCCGTCCCCGCAGCCGGATGCGCTTTCGGATCGTGCGCAGGCTCGACTTGAGGTAGATCAGCAGATCCGGGGGGCCGACACTGCGCAGAATCGTGGCGTAGAGGCGCCGGTAGGCCTCGTAGTCCCTTCCCGCCAGGTATCCCTTGCGGTGCAGATTCTCGGCAAAGATCTCCGCGTCCTCATAGATGGTCCGGTCCTGGATCACCGTCTGGGGGCAAGCGTCGAGCTCCTGGTGGGTGCGAAACTTCAGGGTGAGAAAGTAGATCTGGGAGTGGAAGGCCCACCGGCCCATGTCGGCGTAGAAGTCCGCCAGGTAGGGGTTTTCCTCGTTGCGCTCGTAGAAGGGACGAATGTGGGGATAGCGCCGGCACAGGAACTCCACCAGCGTCGACTTGCCGCTGCCCATGTTGCCCGCGACCGCGATGTACTTGACCATGTGCCTGCCTGCTTCCGGCCCGTGGGAGAGGGGAGCCGGCGGGAGCCGGAACCCGGAAGCGGGCAGTTTGCCCCACCTGGCGGCGGGGGGAAAAGGGGAGAGGGGGCGGTTACCGCTCTTGGGGGATGCGCGCCTCCAGGGCGGCGGCGATGCGCTTCTTGAGCTCGGTCAGGTCCGAGGACTTCACCACGTAGTAGTCGGCGGCGATGCTCTTCAGGTCTCCCTTGTAGGATCCGTACGCCGAGCACAGGATCACCGGCAGGTCGTAAAAACGGGTGCGCACCTCTTGCAGCACGTCGAGCCCGCTCACGTCCACCATCTTGATGTCGAGGATGACCACGTCGGGCCCGAACCGCTCGATCTCGGCCGGGAGTCCCTTGCCCGTTCCCAGGGCAAGCACCTCGTGGCCGTCGTCCTCGAGCTCGAGGGTATAGAGCGTGCGGATGTGCTCTTCGTCGTCCACGATCAGGATGCGCGCCACGAGCTCCTCCTTTTCGCCCGATAGGGGGAAACGACGCCGGGACTTAGCGGCCCCACCGCTCCAAGAGGTAGGGCTTGGCCTCCTCGAAGGCCTGGCACTGCTCCTCCACGTACTCCTCCGCCTGGGCGGGGGCCATCCCCTCGGTTGCCCGCACGAAGGACAAGGTCCGCCCGAAGTAGAGGGGAGACAGGGCATCCAGCAACTGGTCCTTGGGCAGGATGCGGTCCCGGTACGCCACCGCCGTGTCGAACAGAACCTGTGCCCAGAGCCCCACGGGAAGCTCGAAGTGCCCCAGGTCCATCTCCAGTACCTCCTTGAGCTTGCCAGAGGTGACCGGAGACAGGGCTTCTTCCCACACCGCGGCGTACCTGCCCCGGCCCTCGTGGAGACGCGTGTAGAGGGCCTCCAGGTCCACGCTCACGGGGGGGGGCATCTCGGTCTCCCCGAGGCCGAACCCGAAGATGGCCGTGGGCCGGCTCCACCGGACCTCCGCCCAGAAGGGGGCAAAGGCCTCCATCAGGTGGAACATGGTGCCCACCACCTGTCGGAACATGGGACCCAGGTCCGCGGCGGGATCCTTGGGACGGTGGACCTTGGGCCGGCCGAGAAAGGCCTGGGTGATGGGCTGGCGGTGGTACATGGCCAGGGTGCTCATCCAGACGTCGATCCCGAAGTGGGCCACGTCGTCGTTCCAGGTCGCGTGCTCCAGATAGGTGCGCGCGAGTTCCCCCGAAAAACCGAAGTCTCCCCCGATGGGCTGGCGCACCCGCCGCCCGTAGAGGCCCCGGGTGAGGGGATAGGCGATGTTGTTGGTAATGGTGCCGTCGTACTTGTGGCGCAGGTACAGCGGCGCCACGAAGCCGAAGTCGTCGAAGAGGGGCTCCCCCAGGTGCTTGATCCACTTGGGGGTGATGCTCTGGAGGTCGGCATCCACCACCACCACCGCGCGGGCACCGAGATCGTGCACCAACCGGAAGAGGTTCTTGAAGTTGTTGCCCTTGCCCGTCACTCCCGGCGGCGTCGACACGTACAGACGCGGCACGGCGCACGGGGCGGCGAAGAACGCTTCCTTTGTGCCGTCGCGGCTCGCGTTGTCGCAGTTGACGATGACGGCCTTGCGTCCCTTGAAGAACTGGGTGAGGCCCAGGGAGGCCTGCTCGGTGGGGAACGCGATGGCGTCGGCCTCGTTGCGGGACGGGATGCCTACCACGATCTCCGCCGACGCCACGGCCTCGGGGTTCTCGATGATCCACTCGGGCATGGAGGTTCCTCAGCGGGACCGGGCGTAGAGGTGATAGACCAGGTTGTCGAACTCGGTGGTGAGATCCACCTTCTTGACCTTCACGCCCTCCGGAACCTGGAGCTGGGTGGGAGCGAAGTTCAGGATGCCCTTGATCCCCGCAGCCACGATCCGGTTCACGGCGGACTGGGCGGCATCGGCCGGCGTGGTGAGAATGGCCACGTCGATGTCCCGCTCCGCGGTGACCCGGGGCAGGTCCTCCATGGCGTGGACCACGATGCCCCCGGGCAGCACGGTGCCCACCTTGGCCGGGTCCGCGTCGAAGGCCGCCGCGAAGTTGTAGCCGTGCTCCGAGAAGTTGCGATAGCTCAGGAGGGCGCGCCCGAGATTGCCCACCCCCACCAGCGCCACGTTGCGGCGCTGGTTGAGCCCCAGGACCTTGCGGATGTCGAAGTGGAGCTCCTTGACGTAGTAGCCCACGCCCCGGATGCCGAACTCCCCGAAGTAGGTGAGATCCTTTCGAATCTGCGCAGCATTGACCCCGCAGATGTCGGCCAGCTCCGCGCTGGAGATGACCTCGACCCCCTTCTTTTCCAGATCCTTGAGCACCCGCATGTAGATGGAGAGCCGCTTGATCGTCGCCTCGGGAACCTTTGGAGGTTTGGGCATGTCGGAAGCCTCCTGCGGGACCGGGAGAAAGCTTGTTGTATTTAGGCACAAACAAACGCGGTTGTCAAACGTCTTTCTGCCGGCCGAGGGCCTGCGAAAGCCGCGGGAGCCAGCGGTCGAGCACCCCCGTGCCGAGCTGGACCGCCAACGCGAGCCCGCCGAGGGGCACGACGAGCCACGTCCACCACCCCAGGAGAAACCCGAAGAGCCGGCCGTTGTGGAGCTCGAAGAGGGCGTGCCACAGGGAGATGCGGCCCGCGGCCCGGAGGTCCGGGGGCATGGAGAGCGGGTAGGGCCTGCCCTCCCCGTCCAGAAGGCCCCGATCGTAGTCCGCCACCAGGGTGCGCCCATCGGCCGCCCGCACCCACCCCACCACCTGCCGGTCCCCCACCGGCCCCCCCTGGCCCGGCCTCGGCGGCCGGCCGGTAAAGGCATCGGTCACCCACCCCGAGCTCGGGTCCCACGCATAGAGCCCGCTCATGGAACCCACCCACACCAGGCCGTCCGGGGCGCGCCGGAGCACCGTGGCGCCCATCACGCTCACGGGCGGGCCCCCGGCAACCCGGGAAAAGGACCGGCTCCCGTCGAGCGGGCCAACATAGAAGCCGTCGGCCGTAGCGAGGAGCAGCGTCTTGCGAAGGGGGTCGTAGGTCGCCTTGCGCAGCAGGTCGTGCCAGGGGTTGGCAGGGGCCGGCGCGGGGTGGAGGCGCTCCGGGTACCCGGCAAATGCGACGGCGAGGAGGAAGGGGGGACGCTGGAGAAAGCCGGTCACCGTCACGAAGAGCAGCAGGGGCGACGCCCAAAGGCCCAGGCGCAGGTGCCAGCCCAGTGCGTTTCGCGCCCACCGCCCCCCCCTGCCCCGGGCAAGGGTTCGCCGGCGCTTGCGCCACCAGAACCAGGCCCCCGAGACGCACAGGAAGAGCACGAGCACCCCCAGGGCGTCCACCGCGAGACGACCCGGCAGCCCCCAGACCTCGCCGCTGTGGAGCTCGAAAATGAGCCGGAAGAGGGGCACGCGCCGGTCCGGCTCCCCGGCCCGGGCCGGGGTGGCGTCGGCAAAGGCGGGGGGCCACCCGGTGCCGCCCCGGTACACCCGGTCCCGGGTGACGGCGAGCAGGCTCCCGTCCGCCTCCAGGAGGTCCACCACCGTCTCCCGGCCCTCCCCCAGCGGTACGGGCCTCCACGGCCCCCCGGCCAGGGGGCGGCCCCAGAGCCCCCCCCGCGTGCCGGCCAGGAGGTAGGGCTCGGCCCCGTTCACCCGCAGCAGCGCCCGGGTGTCCCGGTAGTACACCGAGCGCTCGAACCCCTCTCCATCGAAGACCGGCTCGGTCGCCCCCGGCTCCCACCGCCACACCCCGGCCTCGCCGTAGAGGTAGAGCGCCCCCCCGTCCCCGGGGACGGACCCCCGCAGGCTGTTTCGGTTCCAGTCCCGAAAGGCGTAGTCCCCCGGGAGCCAGGACCGGGGCAGGTCCACCCCGGAGAGGACGTCCGGGTGGTTCAGGAGGATGCCCGACCCCGCCATGCCCGCGAAGTACAGGAGGCCCAGGAGCCCCAGCCAGCGGTGGAGGGTGCGGGATCGGTGGAGGAGGCCCGTGCGTCGCGTCATGGGGGGGATTCTACGGCAAAGCGCCGCGGGAAAACCTGTTCCAGGTCAAGGAAGGAGCGGGGCCTGGCTCCACCGCCCGGTTGGCAAACCGGGTCCGGGAGCTCCTACGACTCGGCCCCGCCGATCCGCTTCCCCTCCCGAAACACGTGCACGCCGCGCGGCCGAACCGACAGGCGCACGCGGCTTCCCGGCTCCGCGCTCCAACTGGGCGGCGCCTTGGCGATGAGGGGGCGGGAGCCGACCGTCAGGTGGAGCACCGCCTCCGAACCCAGGGACTCCACGAGCTCCAAGCGGGCTTCCACCTCGGCCTCCCCTTCTCCAGAAACCGGCGCGAGGGCTTCGGGCCGAATACCCAGGTGCACCGACTGCTCGAGATGCGCGTCCAAGTCCTTACGCTCGCCCAGGGAGAGCCGCACCCCCGGCGCCTCGAAGACG
>JBFLZB010000182.1 GCA_040756475.1 Thermodesulfobacteriota bacterium | reverse complement strand
GAGCGACAGGGTCGCCGGGCTCTGGGCGATGAGCAGCGCCGCGTGGGCCAGGATGAAGCCGAAGGCGATGAGCGAGATGCGGCGGTGGAAGTGGTAGATGACGTCGATGCCGTAGGGAGTCGTAATCCGCCGGAAGCGCCCCGTGAGGAAGAACTGGAACCCCATCATGGAGACGCCGGCGAACCCCAGGCCCACCGCGAGCTCGCGCCAGAACCCGCGCCCCGGCGGCACCGGCCCGAGGAACAGGGCCAGGAACGGCAGGCTCACGAAGAGAATGTAGACCCCGATCCAGAAGGCGGCCCGGATCAGGAACTGGCGGTTCATGGGGGACTCTCCGGAGAGGGCGGCGGGCGCGCGATCCTGCGGCCACCCTATCAGGCAGGGCCCCCGGGTCAACCCAGGGGCCCTGCCGCGATTCACCGCCTCGGTGGCGAGCGGGGTCCCCGCAAGAATCGAAATCGAAATCGAAATCGACGGCGACCTCAATTGCGATTTCGGCGAGGGCGGCGCCAAGGACCCGGGGGGGACTCCGGGCCGCCCAACCGTCCTACGGGGTGTCCCTTCCAGCCCGCTCTGCCATCAAGCGCGCCACGGCCCGGGCGAAGGCCACCGGGTCCTTGGGCCGGCCCCCCTCCAGGAGCACCGCCTGGTCGTAGAGGAGCTCGGCGAACTCGGCGAGGAGGGGGTCGTTTCGGTCCTTCTCGAACCGGGCGTTCATGGCCCGCAGGAGGTCGTGGGCGGGGTTCACCTCGAGGATGCGCTTGCGGCGGGGCACCTCGCGCCCCAGGGCCTGGAGCATCTTCTCCATCTGGGGGTCCAGGTCGCCCTCGTCCCCCACCAGGCACACGGGCGAGTCCTTGAGCCGGCCCGAGACCCGCACGTCGGCCACCTCGTCCGCGAGCCGGTCCTTCAGGGTCTCCAGGAGACCGCCGTAGGCCTTCTTCGCCTCCTCCCGGGCCTTCTCCCCGGGGTCGAGATCGAGCTCGCCCTTGAGGGCCGAGTGGATGGGCTTTTCCCGGTAGGTGCCGAGCTCCGAGAGGAGCAGGTCGTCGATGGCGTCGGTGGCCAGGAGTACCTCGTAGCCCTTCTCCCGGAAGGCCTCCAGGTGGGGCGACGCGGCGGCCTCCCGCCGGGACGGACCCGTGAGGTAGTAGATGTCCTTTTGCCCCTCGGGCATTCGTTCCACGTAGGCCGCGAGGGTGGTGGGCTTTCCCTCCTCTGTGGCGGTGGACTCGAAGAGCAGCAGGTCCGCGATGGCCTCCCGGCGCTCCGGGTCGAAGTGGAGCCCCTCCTTCAGGACGCGCCCGAACTCCCGGTAGAACTCCCCGTAGGCGTCGGGGTCCTCGGCCTTCAGCTCCGCCAGGGCCTCCAGAACCTTCTTCGTGGCGCTCTTGCGGATGACCTCCACCATCTTGTTCTTCTGCAAGAGCTCCCGGGAGACGTTGAGCGGCAGATCCGCGGACTCCACCACCCCCTTCACGAAGCGCAGGTAGGGCGGGACGAGATCCTCGCAGTGGTCCATGATCTGCACCCGGCGCACGTAGAGCTGGGGGCCGACCTTATAGTCCTTGTAGAAGAGGTTCCAGGGCGCCTTCTTCGGCAGGTACAGGAGGGCCGAAAACTCCGTGGTCCCCTCCCCGCGGTAGTGGACGACCTTGGCCGGCTCGCCCAGGTCGTGGGAGACGTGGTGGTAGAACTCCTGGTACTCCTCGGGGGTGACCTCGGCCTTGGGCTTGAGCCACAGGGCCTTGCGGGAGTTGAGCGTCTCCTCCTCGGTCGTCTCCACGAGCTCCTTGGGGTCGATCGCGCTGGGCTTCTTGCGGGTCACCCGCATGGTAATCGGGTACTCGATGAAGTCGGAGTAACGCTTCACGATGCCCCGAAGCTCCCACTCCTCCAGGTAGGCCCGCTCCTCCTCCTTGAGGGTCAGGACCACGTCGGTGCCCGGCGCGGGCTTTGCCGCCTCCTCCACCGTGAAGGTGCCGTCCGCAGCGGAGCGCCACAAGGTCGCCGCCTCGGGGGGCGTGCCCGCACGGCGGGTCAGCACCGCCACCTCGCGCGCCACCATGAAGGCGGAGTAGAAGCCCACGCCGAACTGGCCGATGAGCTCGGGGTGGTCCTGGGAGCCCCGGCTCTCCAGGAGCTTCAGGAACTCCTTGGTCCCCGAGTGGGCGATGGTGCCCAGGGCCTCCACCACCTCGTCCCGGGTCATCCCGATGCCGTTGTCCCGCACGGTCAGGGTTCCCGCCGCCTTGTCCGGGACGAGCTCGATCTTCCACTCCCCCGCCCCCTCGTAGCGCTTCTCGTCGGTCAGCGCCTCGTAGCGCGCCTTGTCCAGGGCGTCGGAGGCGTTGGAGACGAGCTCCCGCAGGAAGATCTCCTTGTGGGAGTAAAGTGAGTGGATCATGAGGTCCAGGAGCTTCTGGACCTCGGTCTTGAAGGCAAGGGTCTCGGCGGGCATGGACGGTTCCTCTCCGGCAAGGGTGGCTCTTGGGACGGTCGGGCGAGGAAGATAAGCAGCTCGGGGGCGCGGCGCAACCCGCCGGGCCCAGGGCCGGAGGGGGAGGGCGTTGTCCGCCCGCGCAGGCGGCGCACCCCTTGAGCTCTTGCAGCGCCTGGGGTATAGCAGCCGGGCGTGAGGCGCCGGCCCTGTCTCCAGGCCGCGCCCACGCGTCCGTGGGCGGCGAGGGAGGAAGAAGACGTGGGACGACCGCACATCGAACGCATCATGAAGCTTGCCCCCTCCCCCGCCTACGTGGTCGACCTGGGGGTGCTGCGGGAGAACCTGGCGGTGCTCGACCGGGTGCAGCGGGAGAGCGGGGCCCGGATCCTCCTGGCGCTCAAGGGCTTTTCCATGTGGAGTACCTTCCCGCTCCTCGCCAGGACCCTCCACGGGGTGTGCGCGAGCTCCCCCTGGGAGGCGCGCCTGGGGCGGGAGGAGTTCGGGCGCGAGGTCCATAGCTTCGCTGCCGGGCTCAAGGAGGCCGACGTCCGGGAGCTCCTGGCCGCCTCGAACCACCTGGTCTTCAACTCCTTTGCCCAGCTCGAGCGGTTCCGACCCCTCTGGGAGGCGGAGCAGGGGCGCGTCTCGGTGGGCCTGCGGGTGAATCCCGAGCACTCGGAGGGCGCGACCCCCCTCTACGACCCCTGCGCCCCCCGGTCGCGGTTGGGCATCCGGCGGGCGGCCTTCGAGGGCCGGTCGCTGGTCGGGGTGGAGGGCCTGCACTTCCACACCCTGTGCGAGCAGCTCTTCGAGCCCCTGGCGCGCACGGCGCGGGCCTTCGAGGAGAAATTCGGGGATCTGCTGCCCCGGATGAAGTGGCTCAACCTGGGGGGCGGGCACCACATCACCCGGGAGGGCTACGACGTGGAGGGGCTCGTGGCCCTGGTGCGGTACTTCCGGGAGACGTACGGCCTTGCGGTCTACCTGGAGCCCGGGGAGGCCGTGGTCCTGGGCAGCGGCCTCCTGGTGGGGGAGGTGCTCGACGTGGTGGACAACGGGGGGCCCATCGCCATTCTCGACGTCTCGGTGGCGTGCCACATGCCCGACGTGCTCGAGATGCCCTACCGCCCCCCGCTCCACCGGGGCTTCGACCCGGGGGAGAAGGCCCACACCTACCGCCTGGCGGGGCCCTCGTGCCTGGCGGGCGACGTGATCGGCGACTGGTCCTTCGAGGAGCCCCTCGGGGTGGGGAGCCGCCTGGCCTTCCTGGACCAGGCCCACTACACCATGGTCAAGAACACCACCTTCAACGGGGTCCAGCTCCCCGCCATCTGCACCTACGAGCCCGAGACGGGCGAGCTCACGGCGGTGCGCCGCTTCGGGTACGAGGACTTCAAGGGGCGGCTCTCGTGAGGCGCCCGCGGGCCCGCGAACGGGGAGGACCGGGGTGGTCCGGGCATGGCCGGCAGGGGGCCGTTCAGCAGCGCGCCAGGAAGCGGCGGGCGTTGCCGGCCAGCACGGCCTCTTCCACCTCCTCCGGGAGCCCCAGGCCCCGCACGCACCGCACGTAGTCCAGGGCCGGGCGCAGGTCGTGGCAGGCGATGGCGTCGCTTCCCAGCAGCACCCGATCCGGGAACTCCAAGAGGAAGGAGCGGTAGGCGTCGGGGTCGGCCTCGATGAAGGGCCGAAGGCTCGAGATGTCGGTCCACACGGCGGGAAAGCGCTCCAGCAGGCGCGCCATGCGGCGCCGGCTGAAGCCCAGGTGGGGAATCGCCACCCGCAGGCCGGGGTGGGCCGCCAGGCACTCCTCCACGAAGCCCGCGTGCAGGCTCAGGTCTGCGTGGTACATCACGGGCACGTCCCGCTGCGCGGCCTCTGCGAACACCGCCCGGTGGGCATCGAGGTAGGCTTCCCGCCCGATGCCCGGCACGTGGCGAAGCGGCGGCATGCGCATCTTGCCCTCGTCCTCCTCCAGGACGAGGATGTTCTTGAGGCCCGCGTGGCCCTCTCCCCACCAGCCGGCCAGGTCCGAGCGCCCGTTCCAGGCCCGCACGTCCAGGAAGGAGAGCACCCGCAGGCGCCGGGGCTTGGCCGCCCACAGGGGTCGGAACGCGTGCCAGGCCTGGAGGTCGTCGTGGACCATGCGCGCTGCGTCGATGCCGGTGAAGTCGCGGTAGGCCCCGGGAATCAGGTGGACCGACCGTTCGGCGGGAGCCCCCATGGCCGGCAGAGGGAAGACGACCACGGTTTCGTAGCCGTTGGCCTCGAGCCCCTCGAGCTCGGACACCACCTCCCCGACCGGCCGGCCGAAGAGGCACCAGTGGAGGTGCGCGTCGATCAGTCCCGGCACGAACCCCTCCCCCCGGGCCGGTTGCCGGATCGAGCGCTCGCGACCTCGCCGAGGCCGAGCTCCGCGAGGGTCTCGGGGGGCGGGGCGCCCGTCGCCGGGTCCCAGCCCCGCTCCGCGTAGTACGCCCGCACGAGCTTCTCGAAGGCGGGCCGGGAGAGGGGATCGAAGGTTCGATCGCCGGCCGAGACGGACTCGGAGAAGAACCGGTCGGGGCAGGTGTCGTCCGGGGGACCCGAGCCCTCCCGCACGTTGAACGCGCGGCGGGCGTGCCAGAGGTTCTCGGACGCCCGGACCAGGTCGTCGGCCGTGGTCTCCACCCCCGTAGCGGCCGAGCACGCCTCGGCCCAGAGGTCGAGGGGGAGGCGCTGGAAGGGCGGGAACATGCACACGCCCAGGAGCTCGAGGGCGGAGCAGGCGTCCTCCGTCCACTTGGTGAGCCGCCCCACGTCGTAGCCGTCACCGGTGACGATCCGGTCCACGGCCTCGGGCCGAAGGCCGAGCTTCTCGCAGTAGCGGCGGATCTGCTGGGCGGTCCGCTCGACCATGGCCACGCTGACGTTGGAGATGTAGCCCCGCACGTTGGTGAACTGGGAGAAGATCTCGGTGGACCCGAGCCGCACGCGGGGGTCGTAGAGCACCCCGAGCCCCTTGGTGTGGACGGCGTAGGGCTCGGCGGCCGGGCCGAGGAGGCGGGCGGCCTGTTCCAGGCCCTGGGCCAGGCGGTCGCCGAAGCCGCGGCGCGTGCCGATCCGCCGGATCATCTCCCGCACCGCCTCGCCGTCTCCCCAGGTCAGGCGCACCCCGTCGGTGTCGTCCGGGGTGAGGACGCCGCGCTGGGTGAGCTCCATGGCGAAGGCGATCAGGGCGCCCGTGCTCATGAAGTCCAGGCCCATCCCCACGGCGACCTCGGCGCACCGGATCACCTCGCGCCAGCTCTCGAGCCCGCAAAAGGTGCCAAAGCCCTGCATCACCGAGTTCATGCACGACACGGCCATGCGCAGGTCGGGGCCTTTGCCGCCGTCCGCGGGCACCCGCACGTGGTGCTTGCAGCCCACGGGGCACCCGAGACACGCCACGTCGCCTTCCTTGACTTGCCCGGCGAACCCCTCCACCGGAAAGTGGGCCGTGAGGCCCCCGTCGTAGGCAGACTGGAAGTTGTGCTTGGCGTAGAGCCCCATCTTAGCGAAGGTCTCGAGGCTGATGAGCGTGCCCAGGCGCCGCCACTCCAGGAGGTTCGGGTCGGCGCGAACCCGGGCGAAGAGCTCCTTGCTGGCGCGGGAGAAGCGCTTGCGGTCGGCCACGCGCACCCCGCCCGTGCCCGACACGGCGATGGCCTTGAGGTTCTTCGAGCCCAGCACCGCGCCCATCCCGGCGCGGGCGAAGGCGGCGTACTTGTTGGTGATCACGGCGGCGTCGAAGACCCCGTTCTCCCCGCCGGGCCCGATGCAGCTCACGTCGAAGCGATCCCCGAGCCGGGCCCAGATCCGGTCCGTGGCCGCGAAGACGTCGCAGCCCCAAAGCCCGTCCGCGTCGTGGAACGACACCCGGTCGTCGGCGATCGCGACCACCACGGGCCGGTCGGCCCGTCCCGTGACCACGAGGTGGTCGTACCCGGCGTACTTGAGCATGCCGAAGCGCCCGTGGCCGGAGATCCCGAGAAAGCGGCGGTAGGGGGAGCGGGCGGTCACGTTGCCCTTGCCGGCGCCGGGAACGAGCGTGCCCACCAGGGGGCCGAGCCCGAAGATCGCGCAGTTGTCGGGCGCGAAGGGGTCGCCCCCGGGCTCGAGGAGCTCCAGCGCCAGGGCCGCATTGACCCCCGCGCCCCCGAGGAAGCGCGACCGCAGCTCCTCCCGGAGTGGTTCGGTCCGAGACGTGCGCGAGGTGAGGTCGACGTGCAGGACCGTGCCCGTGTAACCGCCGGACGTCATGGCCCCTCCTCCGAGGCGATGGGCGCGCCGAACACGCCGTAGCCGCAGTGGGCCGCGCACAGGCCGCAGCCGTTGCAGTCGGGCGAGAACTCGATACGAAACCGGTTGAGGCCTTCGGTCCGCACGGCGCGCAGGTGCGCGGCCGAGGGACGAAAGGACCGGTCTGGGCCGTTGTGGAACGAGCACGCAAGCTCGCAGATGCTGCACCCGGAGCAGTTCTCCGGCTTGACGACTTCCGGGCACTTCATGGGCACGCTCCCTTCTTCTGCCGGGCGCCCGGGAGGGGCGCCGAATCCTGGAGCCGCTCCACACCGCGCCAGATCTCTGCCAGACCCATCGCCTCCTCGAAGGCGTGGAGCCCCATCCTGCGCTCCGCCACATCCGCGGCCCCCCCGGTTCGGAGGATCGAGGGGTAGACCTCGTCGAGCACCTTCGCATAGGCCAGTGTCGAGGTGAAGGGAAAGGTGACGATGCGGTAGCCCATCTCCGCCAGCTCCGCGGCACGGAGCACGGGGACCGCGGGGTGGTCGAACATATCGAAGAGCAGGGGGGTCGGCCCGGCCTCCCGCCCGACCCGGGCGACCTCCTCCCGCGACCCCAAGAGCTCCACGTAGATCATGTCGGCCCCCGCGTCGGCGAAGGCGCGCGCCCGTTCGAGGGCTGCGTCCACGCCCAGGGCGGGCCGGCAGTCGGTGCGGGCGATCACAAAGAAGTCCGGGTCGTCCTTGGCCTCGACGGCGGCCCGCACCCGGGCCACCGCGGCGTCGAGATCGAGCACCCGCACACCCCCCATGGCCGCGCACCGCTTGGGCTCCTGCTGATCCTCGATGTGGATCCCCGCGACCCCCGCCCGCTGAAACTCCCGAACCGTGCGCTGCACGTTGAGCAGGCCACCGTATCCGGTGTCCGCGTCGCAAATCAGGGGGATGTCGATGGCGGCGGCGATGCGCGCCGCGTGGGTCACCATCTCGGTGAGGGTGATCTCGCCCACATCCGGCCGGCCGAGCAGCGAGCACGCCACCCCGTACCCGGTTACGTACGCGACGGAGAATCCGGACCGCTGGATGAACCGAGCGCCGAGCGCATCGTGGCAACCGGGGGCCATCCGGATTCCGGGGCGTTCCAGGAGCCTTCGCAGTTGGGTGGTTCTCTTCATCGGCATCTCGCTTCGTCGGGGAGGAACGAACAGGCGCACGACGGGATGCCCGGCGCCGTCCCGGGACCACTCTATCCGGCCAAATCACGTGCCGCAACGGCTTGTGAACTCACGCGATCTCACGTCATGTTTGGCCAGAGCGAGTCCTGTGGCGCAGGCGCCTCTCTTGAAATGCGCTTTCGGCGCCTGAGAAATTCTGTACACACACCAAGCCGTCGGCTAGTATGGGAGGTGCCGCCGGGCGGAAAGGAGTTTGCCATGGGACTTTTCAATAAACTGTTTGGTGGCCGGCAGGAGTACCCCGAGCTCGACGCCGACAACCCGGCCACGCGGCGTCTGTCCGAGGTGAAGCCCGCCCTCGAGTCCCTGCTCCAGGGGGTGAGCGACCCCCTCGAGGTGGTGCCCACCGGGGAGAAGGCCTACGTCTTCATCGGGAAGCCCCCCAAGACCTTCGGGCTTGCCTGGGTGGAGGGCAGCGAGGTCAAGAGCCTCAAAGACCTGCTCTCCCAGCACAAGGTGGATCCCATGAAGCAGGGCCGACTGGTGGACGAGCTGCGGGAGGTGTACCGAAGGAGCGAGTCTTCCCAGCGCTTCCGCGCCGAGGTGGCGGGGCGGGAGCTGGTGGTCACCCCCTCGGAGCAACTCGGCCGAGGGGTCGAGAAGGTCTTGAGCCAAGTCGCCCATTAGTCCCCCCCGGTGCGCCCAACCCGCCCGGCACCGGCGCACCCGGAGACGGTGCGGGGCGGCCTCCCGGCGAGGTCGCCCCGGTCCTCTTCCGTTCGCATCGCCCCCCGCGCTTCGAGGAACTGGAAGACGCTAGTGCCTCGGTCTGCCCAGCCGATGCGCGGCCCAGAGGCCCGCCCCGAGCAGGGTGAGCCCCGGCCCCGCCCACCTCTCCAACGCCGGCATGCCCCAGCGCTGACCGATCATGGACACCAGGATTCCTCCCCCGGCGAGAACCAACGCCGCCGCAGCGGCCCATCGCCTGGGGTGGGGCTCGCCGGGTTCCGGTGCGGCGGAGGGTAGGGGAGGCATGGGGGTT
>JBFLZB010000181.1 GCA_040756475.1 Thermodesulfobacteriota bacterium | reverse complement strand
GTCGCCGCGTCGTCCTCCCGGGGCTTGGGAGTCTCCGGTGCGGGCGCCGAGACCCGGAGCAGGCTTCGAAGCTCTTCCGCGGCAGCGGCAAAGGTGGCGGGGGCGGTGAGCTGCCGCCGCAGCTCCCGCACCGGCTCGAAGACCGGCACGCGTTCCAGGAGGCGGTCGGGGTGAAGGTCGCCGAGGCCCCGAAAGGCGAGCTCCGAGGCCGGGAGGCCGGGACCGGGCCGGTGAAGCCCGGGGCCGAAGCCGCACATCACGGTCTCGAACGAGTCGCCGTCTACGGCCACCGGCCTGCGGCCGGCCAGGGCACCGGCATCCCCATCCCCCCGCCCCCCCAGGTCCCCGAGCACCAGGATCCGGAACGGGCCCCGACCCGCGGGGCGTTTCCCCTGGGCTGCGGATCGCGGAAAGCGCACCTCGAACTCCAGCTCAGCCGGCATGGGAGCCTCCTCGGCCCGAAGGATACTTCTCCTCCCTTTCCCGGCAAGCCCGTCGCGAAACCGGCCTTGACACGCCCGGAGCCCGTGCTAAACGGGAGACCGTTGCGGCCCGAGCGCCGTCGCCGAGTTCAGTTGCCCGGCCGAGCAGGGAGGTAGGAACGCGAATGGACGCGGCAAGGAAGGTCCAGGTCACCACCCCCCTGGGGGAGGGGGCGCTTCTCTTCCACCGGATGACCGGGGCGGAGGAGCTCGGTCGCCTCTTCGAGTACCACCTGGATCTCCTCGGGACCGACCCGGAGATCCCCTTCGAGAAGATCCTCGGCCAGAATCTCACGGTGAGACTCGAGCTTCCCGCGGGCGGTGTTCGGTACTTCAACGGATTCGTCAGCCGTTTCCGGCAGGCCGGGCACCTGGGCCGGCATCCCTGGTACCAGGCGACTTTGCGCCCATGGCTTTGGTTCCTCACGCGCACGGCGGATTGCCGCATCCATCAGAACGAGACCGTCCCAGAGATCGTCAAAGGGGTGTTTCGGCGCTTTGGCTTCACGGACTTCGAGGAGATGCTCAACGAGTCGTACCGAACCCTGGAATACTGCGTCCAGTACCGTGAGACGAGCTTCAACTTCATCAGCAGGCTCCTGGAACAGGAGGGGATCTACTACTACTTCAAACACGAAAACGGAAAGCACACGCTGGTGCTGGCCGACTCCTACGGGGCGCACAAGCGCACCCCGGGGTACGAGACCCTCTCGTTCCATCAACGGACTGAGGCGGGCGTACCGGAGGACGCGGTGCACGAGTGGCTCATCTCGCGGGAGGTACAGCCCGGCGCCTTCGCGCTCGTGGACTACAACTTCCAGAAGCCCAAGGAAGACCTGCACACCCGCTCGCTCGTCGCCCGCGACCACGCGGGCGCCGAGTTCGAGGTGTACGACTTTCCGGGCGAATATGCCGAGTACGGCGAGGGGGAGCGGTGTGCCCGGGTCCGGATCGAGGAGCTCCAGGCGCAGCACGAGCGGCTCCAGGGCAGAAGCTACGCCCGCGGCCTCACCGCGGGCGGTCTCATGGAGCTTGCGAGCCATCCCCGGGCGGACCAGAATCGGGAGTATCTCATCTGCTCCACCTCCCATGAGATCTCCAGCCCGGAGTACGAGTCCGGTGGCGGAGGGGATCGGGGAGCGAGTGCCTTCATCTGCCGCTTCACGGCCGTCGAGAGCCGCCAGCCCTACCGACCCCCCCGCTTGACCCGGAAGCCCCTGGTCCAGGGGCCCCAGACCGCCGTCGTCGTGGGAAAGGACGGCGAGGAGATCTGGTCCGACAAGTACGGCCGGGTGAAGGTGCGCTTTCATTGGGACCGGGACGGCGAAAAGAAGGGAGAAGACAGCACCTGCTGGATCCGGGTGGGGCAGGGATGGGGGGGCAAACGGTGGGGGAGCCTTCAGACCCCGCGCATGGGAACCGAGGTCATCGTCGAGTTCCTGGAGGGCGACCCCGACCGCCCCCTCATTACCGGCCAGGTGTACAACGAGTCCTGCCTGCCTCCCTACGACCCCTCCGCCCATGCAACGGTCACGGCGCTCAAGACGAACTCGAGCAAGGGCGGGGGAGGCTTCAACGAGCTTCGGTTCGAAGACAAGAAGGGGGAGGAGCAGGTCTTCCTCCACGGCGAGAAGAACCTGGACGTGCGCATCAAGAACGACCGGTTCGAGACCGTGGGCCACGACCGCCACCTCGTCGTGGGAAACGACAAGCGCGAGCACGTGGAAAACGAGCGCCACGAGGCCGTCGACAGCCACCACTACGAAAAGATCGGGGGCGACCGCCACCTCAAGGTGGGGGGCAAGCAGGCGGTGGGCATCGACAAGAGCCTCTCGGTCACGGTGGGCGGGGACGTGGCCGAGGTCTTCAAGGGGGCCCACGGCCACCAGGTGGGGGGAGACTACTACGTCAAGGCCGCCAACATCGTCATCGAGGGGGCGGGCAACGTCACCGTGAAGGTGGGCGGCTCCTACATCGCCATTGAAGCCGGCGGGATCAAGATCGGGACCCCGGGGCAGGTGATCGTCGACGCCGGAGCCACGGTGCAGGTCAAGGGCGGGGCCAAGGCGACCCTCGAGACCCCTGGAGTGGCCGAGGTCAAGGGCAGCATCGTCAAGGTCGAGGGCGGAGTGATCAAGCTCAACTGAGAGCCCGTGAAAGCATCGTCGCGAGCAGACCGGAGTGCGAGGCGCGCATGATCGAACGACGAGACATATCAAGTAGATAGGCGGGGAGTGAGGGAGTGCGCGACGAAGCAATCCGGTCGCGCGGCAGATGGTTTCACAGGCACTGATGGGAGGTGGCGCGTGAACCCTAGGTCCGGAAAGGCCCCCAAGGCCGTCGCCCCCGCCGCGCCCAAGGCCGCCGAGGACGCCGATTCGGCAGACCCCGGCGAGGTGGAGCAGGCCAAGGCCGCGCAGCGGGAAAAGGGCGAGGGGAAGTACGGCGCTACTCCCGCCAAGCCCCACATGGCCGGAGAGGACGACGGCAAGACGAGCTGGATCGAGATCGAGCTCGTGGACGAAGACGACCAGCCGGTACCGGGCGAGAAGTACGAAATCAACCTGCCGGACGGGTCGGTTGCCAGCGGCACCCTCGACGAGAAGGGGCTGGCGAGGGTCGAGGGAATCGATCCCGGGACGTGCCGGGTGACGTTTCCGGACCTGGACAAGGATGCGTGGGAGCCCCGGTCGTGACGGACGTGCGCTACCCCGCTCGTTCGGTCCCGTAGCCCTCTATCTGCCCTCCAGCAGGACTTCCACCCGCTCCAGGGTTTCTTTGACTCGGGCCTCCAGGTGGGCGTCCAGGGTGACGCGCTCCAGCGCCAGCCGGCCGACGCGCTCCACCTGCCGCAGGGCCGCCTCTCCCGCCGTCTCCAACAACGGCGGATTGTAGGGCACCGAGGGGAGATACCACTCCCCTGGCCGGTAATCGAAAAGGGCTTCCACGAGCCGGACGGGCAGCTCACCGGGGAGCCCGACCGCGAGCATCCGCTCGCAGGCCAGGAGCAGGGGCAGGTCGAGTCGATGGCTCAGCACCGGCCCGCGCAGCCAGTGTAGCTTCTCCTCCATGTCGAACTCCGGCGCCGCCAGCTTCGCCTCCAGCAGGGCGATCGCCGCCGGGTCGCCGTTCTGCACCACCGCCGCCGCCGTCAGGTTGGAAAAACCATCCTCCGGCTGCCAGTATCGGTGCCAGAGCGCCACGACCTGGGGCGGAGGCGGCCTGATCGCGGCGCAGGCCTTGATGAGCAGGTCGACGCGGGCGTCTTCCGCCAGAAACGCCTGGTTGGTCGTCAGGTCCACCAGGATGTCGCGTGCGCTGTCCATGGGATTGCGCGTCAACTCATCCAGAACGCGGCGCAGACGCAACCGCTCGGGCCGGCCCCGATAGGCCTCCTCGTCATCGAGCTCCGCCAGGAACTTCGAAGAGGCAAGCCGGGCCAGCAGCAGGGCGTGGTCCTCGTTTCGCAGACTGCGGGCCAGGGCCATGGCATCCCGGATGACCTGTTTCTCGGGAGGGAGTGCCTGCACGTCATTTGCGGTCATGGCGATCACCGTTTCCTGGTTTGGTGCTGCGCCGGCGAGGGCGTGCGTTGGCGGCAGCAGGAAGGCAAGGGCAAGCAGACACAGGGGGGTCACGGCGGCACCACCGGGCTTCGGTGCATGGCCCGGGCCTGGATGATGTCGAAGTCCTGGGCCTGGGTGGTGGGATTGATCCAGTGCATGACGTTTTCCCCCGGGGGCACGAGCAGGCCGTCCCAGAAAATGCCTCCCGCCACGAGCGAGGCGGCGGCGTCCGCCGCGGTCATGTCCCGCTGGTCGCCGGCGCCGGGCGCGCTCTCCGGCACCCCTTCCACCCGGTGGCCGAGGGCCAGTACGTGGCCCAGCTCGTGGGCAATGGTGCCGGCATAGGTGAACTGGGCCGCGGCATTGGCCGGATCTCCGTTGGCGTCGGTGACGTACATGGCGGCAAGCCGCGGGAAGGTGGCGGTGTTGCGCTCCCGGGCCGCGAGCAGATTCATGGTGACGGTGCCGGCCGCACCGTCCGGATCGACTCCGGAGGGCTGTATCCACGAGCTGGACGGACTGCCGTTGTCGGTAATGGTGTTTCCCGCCGCATTGGCCGGGTAATCCGTGGCCGCACCGAGGTTGCCGCCCGCATCGGAACGGATGTAGGCAAAGTTAAACACTCCCTGCCGGTAGTTGAGCCTGGTGGCGGCGGCAAAGCCGGTGTCGGGAATGTTTCGCGTCCGTCCGGCAGGCACGCGAATGCGGAAGATACCGCTGTGGCCCGTTGCCGTGGCGCTGTCGGTTCGGGTGGTATTGGCGTCGGGCACAAGCTCCAGGGCCACCTGGCGCAGGATCCGGTTGACGATGTCGAGATGGGCGCGGACGTCGTCCGGGGTCGCCCGCGGCTGACTGGCGGCAGTCGGGCCGTTGAGGATGTTGGCTCGAAAGGGGATCTGCCGGATGGCGCGCACCAGGGCCCGATACTGGGCACAGAGCGCCCCCTGAAAGCGCACCTCGAGCCGCACTTCGCCCGCGTGGGTGCCGTAGACGAGCACCCGCCGCCCCCGGGGCTGCCCGACAAAGGCAACGGCGCCGCCGCCGGCCACCGACACCACGCTCCATTCGAGCCGGGGATCGTCGTCGGTGAAGTTGAGCGAGCCAGGGTGATAGTAGGTGTATTCGACGCGGGCCGCGCTCTGAGGAGTTGCGTCCGCTGGAGCCAGGACGGGAATCACAGCCGGGTTGGGAATGATGTTGATATCGTCTGTCGGCCGGATGACGTTGAGGTCTGCACAGCGCTCGGCCGGGAGCAGGGCGGCGGAGGCGGACAGGGGCGGCCGCCGGGGCAGGGAAGGATCGGGCGGCACCGGCCGCACCGGACAGATCTCGAAGCGTGCCTCTTCGGTGGTGCCCGACACCGTCGTGCAGGTGACGCTGCCGTTGTGCTGGCGGGTGGCAAACACGGTTTCCGGCGCGTGGCGGGTAAAGCTGCCCAGCACCGAGAGCTCCACCATCCACTCCACCGTGTAGTAGCGGGTGGAGCGCCGCCACAACCCTTGGCGCAGCGGGTGGAGGGGGAGATCGACGGTGCCGAGGCGGTCGTCGTTGATCGCGTCCTCGTCGTAGGCGGCGAAACGCAGACGGATCTGGTGGCCGTCCCGCACGTTGACCGTCGTCCGCCACTCAGCCGGTCGGAAGTCGATGAAGCGCTGCTCCACCGCGTCGAAGATCTGCCTGCGATTGCCGACGTTCGAGCCGTCAACCGACGCGTGGAAATACCACTCGCCTGAGCCGAAGGTATCCGCGTCCCTCCGAACAAACACCCTTCGAAAGGTGATCCGCACCCTCTCGTCCGCCGGCATCGTCTCCTCCCCTGCCGTTCAGCTTCCGTGCACCTGCTTCAACTTGTCCCTGGTGGCTCCGTCCACTGCGCCGGTTACATCGAGCTCATACTCTTCCTGAAAAAAGCGCAAGGCCGCCTCGACCCCTTCCGTCAGTTCGTCGTCGGTGCAACTGCCGCAGTCGAACCCGAGATTTGCCAGCCGCTGCTTGACCCCGCGGATTTCACTGATGGGGTCCAGGGAGCCCAGCATGAGGGGGATCTCCCGGGCTCGCGTCGTGTCCGGCTCCAGGATGATCTTGCCGCTTCGAGCGCCGGGCGGGATGGCCACCTCGATCATTCCCTCCCCGTCGGTTCGTCCCTCGGTCAGCTGACCATCGATCTCCAGCCGATAGGGCAGGTCGGCGCGCACCTCGTCCTTCGGGGCCTGGGCGGAGCTCCGGATCACGTCGCCCGACTCCTGGGTGTCGCCCGATTCCTGTGGGGGCTCCTGCATGATCTTGAGCCGGATGCGGGCCGGAACCCCCTTCTTCCTAAAGCGGTGTCGCGCCTCCGTAGCACCGCTCACCTCCCTCTTCTCCCGCTTGGGCACACTCACGGTATCGCCGGGCAGGAGCACATTGGGATCCTGTCGCCGCTGCCTCAGCGCCGCATTGTCGGGATGGTTCCAGAGCGTCTCCCAGAAATGGCCGTATCCGTCGGCGATGCTCGACATACACTCCCCCTGCCGGACCACGTGGGTGCTGCTCATGACCGACTCCCTTGCACCATGGGTTGCTCCCCGTAGGTCATCCAGGATCCTCTCCTAGAACACTCACGCCACCTGGATCGTTACCGTCCCCGGCATCGCCACGGAGATGATCCCTCCCCACGCGCAGGAGCACGTGCTCGCGGGGTTGAGGGCAGGGAAGCCGCCCATCGTGACGGTGGGGGAGCCGGGGACCCAGGGCGCGGGGGTGGCGGGGACGCAGGGCATGGGGGTGAGGACCCCGGAGGCGGCCGCCGTGGCGGAGGCTACCGTAGGGTTCGTGAGGCTGGTGCAGGCGCCGAAGGACGGCACGTTGACCACGGGCTTGTGATCCATCACGGTGGCCGCCGGCACGCCCTCCGCGAAGACGCGATGGGTTGGCAGGGCCAGGAGGGCGGCAGGCGCCATCCCGAAGCTGCACTTGAGCATCGCCCCCGTGGCCACGAGACTCCCCATGCGCGAAACCTCCCTCCTTCCTGCTTCCTATAACGAAACCGTCGTTCTGGAAACGCCTCGCCCCCGATAGGGGAGGGGCCTGGGGTAAGGGGGAACGCGTTGCGCTACATCCCTCGAGGCGACCAAAGGTCGTGGACCGCTCAGGACCTTTTGTCGCCCGGCGGCGCGGGCTGGATCGGCATGGAGACCCCCAGGTCCTTGATCTCCCGGTTCATCCGGTCCAGGTCCTCCTTGTCCCAGTCTTCGGCGGATGCCTCGAGGACGGCCCCGCTCTTCTCCACGCTCTCTTGCACCCGCTTCTGGAACTCGTCGTAGGTGAGCGCAGACTGGTTGTCGAACCCATCGAAGCCCAGACCCGGGAAGTAGTTGGCGAGGGCGTCGAGCGCTTCCCTCACGTGGCCCTGTTCGTGTTCCAGGAGCCGTTGGCGGGCCTTCTCGAGATTGCCCCCCTTGCCCACGACCTCCCGAGGCAGGTAGATGGAGGAAATCTTCAGCTCGGCCAAGGCCCAGAAGACCTCGTCGGCGTTGCGCCCGCTCGCTGGCGGACGAGCGGGAAACGAGACATCGTAGCTGACCTCGACGTAGGCGCTGGCATTGGGTTGGCCAAACTGCGTGCGAATCCAGGCAACCCCTTGCTTCTCGTTGATGGACGCCACACCGTGCCAGAAGACGATTCCCACCTTGCCCGCGGCGTAGGTCTTCACGATCTTGCCCGCTGCGGTCCGGGGGGTGCTCGGCTCCTGGGGCGCGGCGGCCTGTGTGCCGGCCGCGAAACCGTGCCGGACGGGATCGGACGGCAGTTCTTCTTCCAGTCCCAGGGGAGACAGGGACCGAGAAGGGCCGGTCGTCACGACCGATTCGGGGCTCACGGTGGTGTCCCTCTCGCGCTCATTCCGCCTGGGTTGGTGCCGGCGGACGGGGAAGGGCTGCGTGGACCTACGGTGGGGAGGCTAGCGCAAACCCTGTAGGTTCGCAAACCACTTCCGGCGCCGGCATTTTCATCCGTGTCGGGCGGGCTCAAACGCCTCGTTGGGCGCCGTAGTTGCAGGAGAGCGTTGCGCCTATGCGTTGGGCGGGCCAGGGGGGGTGACCGGGGCCGGGCCGGACTTCAGGCGGGGCCGGGAACGATGGTGAAGCTCTTGCGAGAGCCGACCCGATAGGCTGAGAAGCCCCGCCGATCGAGAGTGAACACGCGGTGGATTCCGGTCTCCTCCGCCAGGGCGACGAGGGTCGCGTCGGCGAAATCCATGGGAACGTCGGCGTACTTCTCCATCAGTTGCATTGCTCGGCGCAGACTCTTCGTCGTCAGCGAAGCGAGCTCGGCTCCGCCGCTAAGGATGAACTCCAGGGCCGGTTTCTGGAGGGAAAAGGCGGGGCCCAGCAGGTAGAGGGTCTCCGTCAAGACCGGTTCGGTCGTGAGGAGCCGGCCCCTGAAGTCCTGAAAAGCGCCGAGGCAGGCGTCGTGGTTCTTCTCGCTGCGGTCGAGGAGGGCCACGAACGGCCCGGTATCGAGGAGCATCTCAACCATCGCGGCGGAACTTCGCGCGCAGGTGCTCCCGGTGGGCCTCTCCCAGATCCGGCACCCCGCTGGCAAGGGAGCCGAGGAGGTCCTTCACCCGGTCATACGGCCGGGGTTCCGCCTCGGCGTCCTCTTCCCGGATGAAACGCTCCAGGGCGAGGCGAACCACCTCGGAGCGCTTCACGTGGAGCTTCTTGGCGGCGGCGGCGAGCCCTTCTGCGATCTCGTCGCCGAGCCTGACCGTCACTTGTGTGCGCATGAAGACCGCCTCCTGCGAGATGGATGCAGTGCAATGATACGGCTCGTGCATTGCACGGTCAAGGAGAGCCCTGGACCACGATCCACCACCCGGGTGGCAAGCAGGGTCCGGGAGCCCTTGCGCTCCGCCCCGCAATCCGCGATGTTCGGAGGCCGCGTAGCCGAGGGAGCCGGCGCGCCGAACCTCACCGCTTTCGGCCTCG
>JBFLZB010000180.1 GCA_040756475.1 Thermodesulfobacteriota bacterium | reverse complement strand
GCCTACCCCCTGGCCGCCCTGGTCGCCCTGTCCCGGGTCCACGACGACCGCCACTGGTTGAGCGACGCGGCGGCGGGCGCGGCGATCGGTACCGCCACCGGCCTCTGGGTGGCGGGGCGCTCTCGGGAAGAGCGGCGTGGGAGCGCCCTCGCCTGGTCAGACGGCGACACCCTGGGCATCGCCTGGGAGGTCCGGTTTTGAGCCGCCCGGGTGTGGAGGAAGAGTGAGCTCCTCTGGAGGCGGGATCCCTTTCACAGGCTCTGAGCCGGTCGGCCGGTTCGCCGGAGAGCCTGGGAGCCGAGCGCCTATGGAGCGCAGCTGCGCGCTGCCGGGTCATCCTCGTAGGGCTTGTGGAGGCATTCGGGGCAGATGCCGTGGCTGAACCGGGCCTCCGTGCGCTCACTGATGTACTCCTCCATCCGGTTCCAGCGCCCCTCCCCGTCTCGGATCTTCTTGCAGTACATGCAGGTCGGCAGGAGTCCCTTGAGCGAGCGGATCTGGGTCAGCGCCTGCCGGAGCGCCTCGTTTTGGCGGGCGAGCTCCCGGGTGCGCGTCTGAACCTTTCCCTCCAGGAGCTCGGTGTGCTCCCGGACCGCCTCGGCCATGCGGCGAAAGCCCTCCTCCAGCCTCCCCATCTCGTCCCCCGCACCCGCGGTCGGCGGGGCGGACAGTGCGGGCATGGCGCCTCGGGCCACCTCCCCCATGGAGAGCTCCAGGCGGGCAACCCGGTCCAGGACCAGGCGTTTGAGGGTCACCGTCAGGGCACCCGAGAGGACCAGCAGGGCTCCAAGCAAGAGCAGGGCGAGGGGCACGAAGCGCCCGTCGCCCAGCATCTGCTCCGTGTCCAGGAAGGTCACGTTGAACCACCCGATTTCACTCAGATAGGTCAGGCCGATCAGGTGCCCGCCGCCGCCCAGGGCAGCCGTGATCACTTCCACCTCCCCGTCGGGCGCCGTGCGCAGCCGATCCATGGCCGCCCGCAACCCGGCCCGGTCCCGCTCCTCGTCCAGGAGTTGAAAGACGGTCTTGGTCTCGCCGGGGCTCTTGGAGATGGTCCGAAAGTCGATGAGCTCGACCCGGTCGTGGGCCTGGATCGCGCCCCCGCCCTCCATGAAGAGGGTGGTCACCCCGGGCTGGCCGTCGGACGACACCACGGCGGAGAGGAAGTCCGTGAGGTCGATGCCCGTGCCCACGATGCCCAGGGGGCCGTCGGCTCCGCGCACCACCACGTTGATCCAGACCTTGGTGACCTGGAGCTTCTCGTCGAAGTCCACGTTGAGGCGGTAGGGCTCGCCGCTCTCCACCGTGCCGAAGTACCAGCGGTCCTCCGGGTCCGCCGGATCCAGGGTGTAGCGCAGCTCGCTGCCGGCGTAGCGGTTCTCCCGATCGTTGAAGTAGTAATTGCCCGACCCGTGGAGGGCGAAGAAGTAGCTCCCGTCGGAGAAGAAGCGGCGGTAGTCCTCGAGCTCCCGCAGGGCCGCCGCCCGAAGCGTCGGGTCGTCCTCCGCGGCGGCCCAGGCCTTCAGGGTCGAGGAGTCGGCGAGCTTCTGCGCGAGCGCGAGCTCCCGCATGAGGGGGTGCAGGGTGCGCTCCCGGTTGTAGAGCACCTGTTTTTCCGCGTACACCGAGCCCAACCCGGAGATCACCTCGCCCCGCAGGCTCCCGAACAGGGCGTAGGACGCCCCCAGCACGAGGAAGAAGATCAGCGCGACGAGCCCCACGCTCTTGGTCTGGAGGGTCATGTCCGAGCCTCGGTGTCGAAGAAGAATTCCCCTCGACACTTCTCGGCAGATGGGGAGAGGGCCTTGACCTGGGACCGGTCGCGAGGCCCTCCATGGATCGCCCGGAGCGCGGACGTCCCGGCGGCCGGCGCAGGCCGGCTCGAAGCGATCACCCCGGGCGACTTCAGGGCCGGACGGCGGCAGAGAGCCTCCCCCCTTCCACGCGCACGGCGCCCCGGCGCCGCAGCGCCTCCAGGGCTTCCCGGTACTTCTCCTCCCCGGCCCCCGGGAAATAGCGGTCCACGGTGTCGGGGAACCAGGGCGTGGCCAGGAGGTGGCGCCACAGGGCTTCCTCCGGGAAGGGCCCCTTCATGAGCAGGGTGTAGACCAGGATGCGCTTGAGGAGATCCTCGCCCAGGCGGCTGCGGTCGGCCAGGTAGGATCGGACCCGCGCCCGGGCCCGCTCCAGGGCGCCCCCGAAGTCGGCAAACGGCGGGCCGTGGCCCGGAAAGACGACCGAGACGTGCAGGGACGCCAGGCGCTCCAGGGAGCACAGGAGCGCCTCCAGGGCGCCCTCCCCCTCCACGGCCTCGGTCACGACCGGGATGTCCCGCTCCCACAGGGTATCCGAGGAGAGGAGCACGCCGGCCCGGGGCTCGTGGAGCACGATTGCGTCGGCCGAGTGGCCGGGGGTGTGGAGCACCCGGAACCGGTGGGGGCCCACCGCCACCTCCTCGCCGTCCTCCAGGCCCCGGGTGCAGTCGAAGGCCGCCGCCTCCTGGCCGTAGAAGTCCCACCAGGGAGACCAGCGGTCCCCAGCGTCCAGGAACCCCTTGCCGACCCGATGGAGCGCCACGTCGCACCCCGACGCCTCCTGCACCGCCCGGTTCGCCCCCACGTGGTCGCAGTGGGCGTGGGTCGAGAGGATCAGCCGGGTGCGGCGCCACGCAATCCCCAGGGTCTCGAGGCTTCCCAGGGTCCGGGAGATCTCCGAGGCGTAGGCCGTGTCGATGAGCACGGGCTCGGCGGCGCGGCAGGCGAAGTGGTTCCCACTGAGGTAGCCGCGCTCGAAGTAGAAGAGCCCCTCCAGGATCTCGATGGCCACCCCTTCGCCTCCCGAGGCCGCCGATCAGCCCCGTTCCCCTCGCCCCCGCCCCTCGGGGCAGGCCGCCAGACACCGGAAGCAGAAGTACTGAAAGCCGATGAAGCCGGCCTGGTAGAGTCGCCAGTAGTGGGTGTCCTTGAGCATGGCCTTGCGCTCGGCCACGGGGGCCTCGGCGTACTTGGACCAGAAGCGGATGGCTCCGCCGATGCCGTAGGGCTGGGAGACCTTGATGCACTTCATCACCTCGGTCTTGCCCTCTTCCGCAAAGGCACCCGAGGGACACGCCTCCACGCAGAGCCCGCACTGGGTGCACAGCTCCCCCTCCACCGGCGGGTCGGAGGGCAGCTCGAGGTCGGTGAGCACCGCGGAGAAGATCACCCGGCTCCCGAGCTCGGGGTGGAGCACCAGGTTATGGCGGCCCAGGCGCCCGAGCCCCGCGGCCACCGCGGCGTGGCGCAGGCTCACCTCGCCCACGCTGCCCTTGGTCTCCTCGCTCATGACCATGGGGTACGAGGCCGCCACGGTCATGGCCCTGCCCCCCCCGCGCTCGATGTAGCGGGCGAGCTGGTAGTCGTGGGAGCGGATGAAGTCCATCAGCTCCAGGCGCCCGGTCATGGCGATCTCGGGACTGGGGCTCTCGCAGGTGGAGAGCTCCCGGTAGGCCAGCACCACCAGGGACCGCACCCCGGGAAAGAGGCTCTCCAGGGGAGGCGAAAGCGGGCTCGCGTAGTCCGCAGCCGCGGCGAACCCCACCGCGTCGGCTCCCAGGTCCAGGGCAAAACGGCGAAGGGTTTCCTTGTCCATGGGGGGCCTCCTACAGGCGGTGGGTTGGGCGTGGTCCGTGGTCCGTGGTCCGTGGTCCGTGGTCCGGTGGAGAGAAGGGGACCGACGGGACGAATGGGACGAATGTCGAGAGCCCCACCGTACAACCCCCAACGTGCAACGCGCAACAGGCAACCCGCCCCGCTCCTTGCAATCAAACGGCAGTTCCTCTATGAAGAGGCGGACGAGAGCGCGCGGGGACGGGCGTGGGAAGGAATCCGGGCGGCAACCGAGAGACCCCCTGGGGCGGGTCTCGCACCGAGAAGGAGACGGCGATGAAGAGATTCTTCGGCGCATGGGCGGCTTCGATCCTCCTTACGGGCCTGGGGGCCGGCCTCGCCGGCGCAGCCCCCGTGACCCTCACCTACTCCAACTTCTTCCCCCCCACCCACATCCAGAGCAAGCTCGCCGAGCAGTGGTGCAAGGAGGTGGAAAAGCGCACCAACGGCGAGGTCGTGGTCCAGTACTTCCCGGGCCAGACCCTCACCAAGGCCGACCAGGTCTACGACGGCGTGGTGAGCGGCATCTCGGACATCGGGCTCGCGCTCTTCGCCTACACCCGGGGCCGCTTCCCCGTGATGGAGGTGGTGGACCTGCCCCTGGGCTATCCCAACGGGGTCGTGGCCACCGAAGTGGTCAACGAGGTCTACCGGGAGCTCCAGCCCAAGGAGCTCGACGACGTGAAGGTCCTCTACCTCCACGCCCACGGTCCGGGGCTCGTCCACAGCCGGGTGCGCCCCATCCGGACCATGGACGACATGAAGGGCCTCAAGTTCCGGGCCACGGGGTTCGCGGCCAAGATCGTCTCGGCCCTGGGGGGCACCCCGGTGGCCATGCCCATGCCCGAGACCTATCCCTCCCTCCAGAAGGGGGTGGTGGACGGCTCCCTCTATCCCATGGAGTCCAACAAGGGCTGGAAGCTCGGCGAGGTCACCAAGTTCATGACCGAGAACTTCTCCATGGCCTACACCTCGAGCTTCTTCGTGGTGATGAACAAGCAGAAGTGGGAGCGGCTCTCCCCCGCCGCCCAGAAGGCCATCGACGAGGTCAGCGCCGAGTGGGTGGCCAAGACCGCCGCGGCCTGGGACGAGAGCGACCAGGAGGGACGGGCGTACTTCCTGGAGCAGAAAAATGAGATCATCCCCCTCTCCCCGGAAGAGGCCGCCCGCTGGAAGCAGGCGGTCCAGCCCATCATCGACGGGTACGTGACCGAGGCCCAGGCCAAGGGAATCGACGGAAAGCGCGCCCTCGAGGCCACCCAGGCGGCCCTGGCGCGCCACGGCGTGAAGTGAGCGATATCCCTGTGCCCGCGGCCGGTGACTGCCGGCCGCGGGCGCCGGTCCAGCCCAAGGGCAAGGAGGCCAGAGGATGGTAGAGCGAGGCATCGAGCACCTGAGCAACCTGCTCAAGCGCCTCTCGGCCGTGGCCCTGGGGGCCATGATGCTGCTCACCTGCGCCGACGTGATCGGGCGGGCGGTGGGGAAGCCCATCCTGGGAGCGGTGGAGGTGACAGGGCTCCTGGCCACCCTGACTCTGGCGTTTTCCCTCCCCTACACCCAGCGGGAGCGGGGCCACGTGGGGGTGGAGCTCCTCTTCCAGATCGTGGGCAGCCGCACCCAGGCGGCCATTGAGGCCCTCACGGGGCTCCTGGCCCTGGCCCTCTTCGGGGTCATCGCGTGGAAGTCCGCCGAGTACGGGGCCCAGATGCGGGCGAGCGGCGAGGTCTCGGCCACCTTGCAGCTCCCCACCTACGTGGTGATCTACCTGATTGCAGCGTCCTTCGGGGTGCTCGCCCTGGTACAGGCCTCTGCCGTGGTCCAGGCGGCTGCCGCGGCCCTGGGCCTGCGGGGGAGCGCCCGATGACGCCCCTCGAAGCGGGGGGCCTGGGCATCGCCGGCCTTCTCCTGCTCTTCTTTACGGGCATGCCGGTGGCGTACGCCATGGCTTTGGTGGGATTTGCCGGCTTTGCGTACGTGATCAGCCTCAACGCCGCCCTGAACCTCCTCTCCCGCGAGGTCTACTCGGTCTTTTCCTCTTACGGCCTCACGGTGATCCCGCTGTTCATCCTCATGGGGCAGATCGCGTTCAACGCGGGGATCAGCCGCAGGCTCTACGACTGCGCGTACAAGTGGCTGGGGGGGCTGCGGGGGGGCCTGGCCATGGCCACGGTGGCGGCGTGCACGGCGTTCGGCACGGTGTGCGGGTCGAGCCCGGCCACGGCGGCCACCATGGCCGTGGTGGGGCTGCCCGAGATGCGCCGCTACGGCTACGGCAATGCTCTGGCGGCGGGATCGGTGGCGGCGGGGGGGAGCCTGGGGATGCTCATGCCCCCCAGCGTCGTGATGATCGTCTACGGCATCCTCACCGAGCAGTCCATCGGCCGGCTCTTCACCGCGTGCATCGTGCCGGCCCTCTACGTTACCGCCTGGTTCCTGGGAGCGGTGTGGTTCCACTGCCGCCGCCACCCCGACGCCGGCCCCGCGGGCGAGCGGTTCTCCTGGCGGGAGCGGCGGAAGGCCCTCGGCGAGCTCTGGGAGACCCTGCTCGTCTTCGGCCTGGTGATGGCGGGCCTTCTCACGGGCTTCTTCACCCCCACGGAGGCCGGCGGGGTGGGGGCGTTCCTCATGCTGGCGGTGGCGGTGCTGGCGCGGCAGATCACCTGGAAGGGGGTGGTGAAGAGCCTCTACGAGACGGTGCGCACCTCGTGCATGGTACTCCTGCTCATCGCCGGCGCGGTGATTTTCGGGCGCTTCCTGGCCGTGACCCGCATCCCCTTCGAGATGGCCACCTGGGTGGGGGACCTGGATCTGCCGCGGTGGGCCGTCATGATGCTTATCGTGGGGATGTACCTCCTGGGCGGCTGCTTCATCGACGCCCTGGCGCTGGTGATGCTCACGATCCCCATCTTCTACCCCATCGTCCTGGGCCTGGGGTACGACCCCCTGTGGTTCGGGGTCATCATCGTGCTCATCACCCAGATGGGGGTCATCACCCCGCCGGTGGGGATCAACGTCTACGTGGTCAACGGCATCGCCCGGGAGATCCCGCTCCAGACCATCTTCCGGGGCGTGGTCCCCTTCCTGGGGGCCCTGGTGCTCGGCACCCTCTCCCTCATCGCCTTCCCCCAGATCGTGACGTTTCTGCCGCGGCTCCTGTTCTGAAGCGGGTCGGGTAATCCCCAAGAGCAGTCGAGCAGATCGCCAGGAGATCGAAATCGCGATCGGTTTTCACGCTCGATCCCGATTCCGATTTGGCGAGGCGATTTCGATTGGGGGGGCCGGCGGCTACCGCGTCACGATCTCCACGTGGACGATGGGGCTGGAGGTGTGGTCTCCCATGTTGCCCCGGTCGTAGGCGCCGAACGACACGGCGTGGCGGGTGGGGCCGCCCTGCAGGGAGAGGTCGTCCGGGTGGCCGGTCTGGAAGCGCCGGACCATCTCCACCGTCCATCGGCCGTCCTTCCACTGCCCCTTGGCCCGCACGTCGCCCCGGCTTCCCCGAGCCGGCTGGGCCTGGTAGCTGGGGATCAGGTCGCCTGCGTACTCGATGGGCACCACGAACTTCCACCCCGGCTCCCCTTCGTCCGCGACCCGTCGCACCCACACCTGGCCGGCGCCGGAGCGCGACGGGTAGGGAGTGGACTGGGGCTGGCGCTCCCGGCTCACCTGCATCCAGCCATCCTCCGCCAGACCCGAGATCTCGGACCACCCCGCCCGCCAGTGCCAGGTGTCGCCCTCGTGGGGCTGGCCGTCCAGCAGGCAGGCGCTGGCCGGAGGGGCGCCCTTGTACCAGAGCACCGCGAGGCCGTCGTCGATGCGGGCATCGCGTACGTAGCTCTTCTCGGCGGAGCCCCACACCCAGGGCTGGAACTCGGTGTCGCGGGTGCCGTCGGGCCACTCGGCCAGGAGGTAGAGGCTGGAGCCGTCGTGCACCATGGAGACCTTGAGGCGCCGGGGCCCCCGCTCGCCCTGCATGGGCAGCTCGACGGAGGGCGCCCGCTTCCAGGCCGCGTCCTGGGGTGAGCCGTCCACCACGGGTGCCTCGGCCACCAGGGGAACCTTGAGCGACCACTCCCGGGGGGGCTCGGGAGCCGGGGGCGGGGGCGCCGGGACCGGCGCGGGGGCGGGAACCGCTGCCGCCGCGGCTGCTTGCCGGCTCAGGGCCGTCAGGAGCTTTTCCGCCTCGGCGGCCTGGGGGGTCCTGGGCCAGGCGTCTGCGAACGCCCGGAGGGCTTCGGGGGTCTTGATGCCCACCGCCCGCCGGTACTCCCGCTCCCGGCGGTGACCTCGCAGCTCTTCGAGCTGCTGCCGGGCCTCCCGCACGTAACGGCCGTTGGGCCACAGGGCCAGGTAGGCTGCGAGCTGATCTTCCGAGCCCTTGGCCTTCTGGAAGAGCTCGGTCTCGGTCTCGAGGGCGGCAACCCGCTTGCGGGCCTCGTCGGCTTCAGGCCCCGCGGCATGCAGGGCCAGGAAGGCCAGGTAGGCTTCGGCGGTGTCGAGCCGGGCGGCGGCCTCATAGGCCTTCTTCCGCTGGGCTTCGGCCTCGGCCCGGGCCCGGGCCTGGGCCTGGGGGTCCTCCTGGGGCGGGGCAGGCGGCGGGGCGACGGGCTTGGGGGGCGCGGCCCGGGCCACGGGTTTGGGCGCGGGCGGCTCCGTCGGGTAGAGGGCGAGGTCGGTCAAGGGTGCCACGAAGCGCACGATCTTGAGCCCCAGAAGCGCCTGCTGGCCCAGGGCGTCGGACTCCATGGCGAGCAGGACGCCGCGCAGGCGCTCCTGGTCCTCGGAGGGAAAGCCCCTGCGCACGACCAGTGGGTCCGAGGCGTAGGGGCCCTCGGAGGCCAGGATCTGAAGCTGCCGGGTGCTCCCCAGGTCGAAGCGCTTCACGGCGTCGAGCACACCGCTCTCCACGCAGGCGGCGTCGTAGGTGCCGGTGATCAGGTCGGTGATGGCGCGCACGGTCTGCTTCGGTGTCGACACCACCCGGAACGCCTGACCGGGATTCGCGCCGGTCTGGCGGATCAGGAACCACTGCCGCGAGGGGTGGTTCTCGTCGAGCCCCAGGGAGGGATTGAGGCGGATCAGTTCCTCCACGCTCTGGATTCCCCGGCTCTTCGTCACGAGCAGGAGGAGCTCATGGGTCGGCTCGGCGGAGCGGGTGAAGTTGGCTACGACCTCCACGTCGTCTGCCGCTTCCCGATAGGCGGTGTTGGGGAGCACCGCCAGGTCCACCTCCCCTCCGGAGAGCGCCTTGCGCAGGGCCGCCACGTCGGGATAGGAGGCGGTGCGAACCTCGGCTCCGACCTGCCGGCCCAGGTGGGAGACGAGCGCCTGGGCTTCCTGGTCGCTGCGGGCCAGGGTGTTGCCGTCGGGCACGAAC